>JAUYMQ010000327.1 GCA_030698575.1 Deltaproteobacteria bacterium | reverse complement strand
CTGGAAACACTGCCGAAGGGGAGGTAGCGGAGGGTCTGGGTGGAGGTGTTGCCGGTGCGCCCTACAGCCTCCAGTGCGTGATGGGGGCAGCTTGCACTCTTCCGAAAACCTTTACTCTCCAGTCACGGACTGCTCAGCCATGATCTCCGCCAGACCAGCTATGCCGCCGCGCCACCAGCTAAGATCGAAGGGGTCTTCAGCATCTATCCGATCTTGAGGAACTTGCGTTAGGGCGCAGAACACCGGCCTGCCGACGGCGATTTCTCCGACCTCCGAGGCTTCATGACGCGGTGATGCAACGAAGTACTCACATCTCGTATCCTTGTACACAAATGGCTTCTCCAACTTGAGCAATATGGATCCTCCGTGTTGGTCGTCTCTCTCCGCAATGATTTTTGCGCGAAGTGGTTGCCACCCAAAGGACTCACCGAGATCCCACGGATCGCTCCACTTGATTTGCACGTTGCTAATGCCGATCAAGCTCCACTCCGCTGGTTAAGTTAGAATTCAAGTTCATCAATGACCCTCGCCGGAATGTCCAGATCACCGGGAGCTGTTCGCTCAAGGCCGCCCCCCGGCATATTGAATCTTGAACGGACTTTCGTCGGAGAAGAGAAAATGCCCGATGGCACCTCCAAGGCTCCTCTGGGTTGCGCCTGCGGCAGAGGAGCGGCAACTCAAGCTATCACGATATTGTGCGGCATATATCCGCTCCGCACGCCTCGCGCCCGTCACGCCCCTGGCTGCCCCACGGAGCACGTCCTCACTGGCGCGCATCCATCCGGAGTTTTGAGCGAGAGCGAACCAGAGTTTCCGGACAGCGTCAGCGGTCGTTTATTTTCTGCCGGTGACGACGAACGGCACGGGCAGACTGATGTTGTCTTTGCGAGCAGGCGCGGGACGGCAGGACGGCTGGCCTTTGATTTCGCAGCCGGCCTGACGGCGCGCGTCTGCGAGCGTTCCGGGCGGGACACCGGCGGTTGGGATTGGGGCGTTTATGCCAACGCGGTCGGAGAGTCGTTCAAAACTTCTTGGCCGTGCTTCCTGAGCATTTGAGCAAAGTCCGCCAGCCTGACCTTGATTCGTTCGCGGAGTTCAAGCCCTCCAGAACGTGTCAAGAGACGTTCTCTAACACCTCGCTGTTCTAACAGTCTCCTCAGATATACACGGACTCGCACTCCATGCTCGTCGCGTTCGTCAACCGCGTCGCGGTAGGTTGCTCTCTTGCCGTCAATGACACGGGCGATTATGCAAGCGATGTCGCCTTCGCGTTCGTCCAGGCTGCACTCGATGGCGAGGTTTTTTCCCATGAAGGTGACGAACGCGAAGTTGATTTTGTCATTAACGTCAAGCTGTGGGGCAGCGAAGGAATGTTCGGTCACCACGAAGGCGAAAGCCTTGGATGCCTCCTCGAAAAAGTAGTTGGCGAGTTGCTTGTCCATGCTGCCTCAATCAATTTACGGCACACGCCCTTGGTATTTGCCAGTCCGCTCGAAAACCTTGAGATAGTTTTCGTAACCCGTCGTCTCCATACGCTCCATGTTGTAGAACGGACTATCGGGACGGATTCCATCTACCACGCGCTCAAGACGCCGTTCGAAATCAGGGCCGATGTCAATGACCTGGTTACCAGCAGACCTTGCCTGTTGTATCCAGAGGCGGTTTGCCTCCATGCCTGTTCCTTGGAAAGTTTCTGCACCAATCCGTGAAGCATAGCCTTCGACGCGCGCCATGTTCTCGCCGATGACCACCGTTCCACTCTTTGCGGCACCTTCTCTTACCGCCCTCCGCCCAATCCCCGCCAGCCCCTCGGGCTCCTTGAGACCCGCCCGGTAGGCGCCGCCGCTGCCGGCAATCAGCGCAAACGCCGTGACCGCGCGCTCGAGCCCCGAGAGCCGTTCCCCCGTGAATGCGTCCTGCCCGCTTAGAAGCTCTGCCGCATCCTTCACGTCCCCCAGGAACGGGACAAAGCCTGCGCCCGCACTGAGCAGCGACGCGCCCCGCCCCGAAGGATTGAGCCCCAGCGAGCCGGCCAGGCCTCCCGGGTTTCCCGACGACGACTTCGCCCCTATCGCCCCGGCGCCCGCTCCCGGCCGGGCCCCGTAGTCGATATACGCCCCTGGGGGCAGATACACCAGCGTGCCGCCGAAGCTCGACCCGCCGCCCCCACCCCCGAAGCTGAACGAAAACCCGAAACCCCCTGCACCGCCTCCGATCCCAAACCCCCCGCCTCCGAAGAACGATCCGCCGTAGCCCCCGTAGCTCGGCCCGTCGTAGTTGAGCGTGAAGTCCGCGGGCGTCGCCCCCGTGGGATCGACTTGCGAGGCCGGGTTGTTGCGGACATAGGTGTAGCGGTTGAGCGATTGCGGGTCCCCGGGGGAGGCGACCACGGGGTCCGGCTCCAGGAAGCGCCCGATCGTGGGGTCGTAGTAGCGCGCGCCGTAGTAGGAGAGCCCCGTCTCGGGGTCCTGCTCCTGCCCCGTGAAGGCGTGCCGGAGCGCGGGGCCGGTCTGGCTGGAGATCGTGCCGAAGGGGAGGTAGGTGAGCGTCTGCGAGGTCGCGCCGCCCGTGCGCCCGAGGCGGGGGCTGCCGAGCTGGTCGGCGTGCAGGTAGGTGAGGGTCGCGGCTTGGGCGGAACCGACCTGGAAGAGATGGGCCCCGATGAGCAGCGCCACCGCGCCCAGGCGTGTCAGGCGCCCTCGCGGCGGCCCCCGCCGCCTGAGTGAGCGCGCCATCCCGCCGAGCCAGAAGAGGCACAGCAGCGCGTACCCGAACACCCCGAGCGCCGGAATGCTCGGGTTGATGGGGTAGGAGCCCGGGTCCGTCGGGTCGGTCCCCGCCGAAAGCTCCGCGCCGTCGCCGAAGCCGTCGCCGTCGGTGTCGAAGAGCCCCGGGTCGGTCTCGCCCGGGTCCACCAGGCCGTTGTGATCGGCGTCCTCGAGGCCATCGAGCAGGCCGTCGCCGTCCCGGTCGGGATCATTGGGTGCTGTGTCGCAGGCATCGCCCAGGCCGTCGCCGTCGGCGTCCTGCTGGCCCGCGTTCACAATGCCGGGGCAGTTGTCGTCGGGGTCGAGCACGCCGTCGGCGTCGGCGTCTTCCACGGCCCGGGCAATCCGCTGCCCGCCCGCGTAGACGTAGGTCGCCGTGACCAGCCCGCCGGCGTTCGCCTCGGCCACCACTTCGCCCGAGAGCCCGCGCACGAACAGCGTCTTGCCCGCCGCCGTCGTCTTCGCCACACGAAGACCCGAGGGGTCGTAGGCGTACCGGGCCACCACCGCTCCCGCGCGTTCCACCGCGTAGAGCCGCCCCTCGGCGTCGTGGCGGAAGGTTTGCGTGCCGTCGCTTCTGACGTTGCCGGAGGCGTCGTAGAGGAATGTCCGGTTGTTCGCCTGGACGATGCGGTGCGGGAAGAACGGATTGTAGACCTGCAGCGCCCCTTCCTTGGAGGTCAGGCTTCCCGTGGGCGAGTAGGAATAGGAGGCTGCCGGGAAAGGCCCCGTGGCGGCTTCGAGGCGGCCCAGATCGTCGTAGGCGTAGCTCTGCGTCTCGGCGGGCGTGAGCACGTCCTGCACCTGCGCCACGTCGCCCGCGGGCGTGTAGCTGAAGCGCAGGTCCTGGAGCGCGCCGGCGTTGGCGTTGGCCTGGGCCCGGCTCGGACGCCCGTTCTGGAAGTATTCGTAGCCCGCCGTGTCGCCGTTGCCGTAGGCTGCGCTCGCGAGCGCGCCGAAGACGTTGTACTGGAGGTTCGAGGCATAAACCTCGTTCCCGGTCAGGTCCGTGAGATAGCCCTTCGTGTAGTCGTGGTGGAGCACTTCCCCCGTGGGGTAGGTAAGATCGGTCACCGCGCCGGCGGCGTTGTAGGCGTAGCCGATGGCGAAGGGCCTGTCGTCGATCGTCTGGGAGAACGAGATGACCTGGCCGAGTACGTCGTACCCGTAGGCGGCCTGGTAGGTTCCAGCGTCGATCGCAGTCAGCCGCCCGAGAGCGTTGGGGCCCTGATCATAAAGGTAGTCCGCCAGGCGGACCGTCGGATAGCCCGGAAATTGCAAGTCGCGCGCGCTGAGCCTGTCGAGCGCGTCGAAATCATGGGCCAGGGTGTAGCCCCGCGCATCGGTTTCGCGCACCAGGTTGCCCGCCGCGTCGTAGGCCGAGACGATCGTCCCGGCGTCGGGGTCGTCCAGACGCACGCGGCGCCCCAGGGTGTCGTACCAGAGGGCCCACTGAGCGCCCTCAGAATCGAGGATGCCCACGAGCCGGCCGAGCGGATCATGGGCGTAGAGGGTCGATAAGACCTGCCCGCCCGCGTGCTCGCGGACCTCCAGCGCGTTGCCGCGAGCGTTCGTGAGGGTCTCGGTGATCTTTCCGCGCTCGTCGGTGATCCGTACCCCCCAGTCAACGGAGCCCGCGCCGTTCACGTTCTCGAGCAGGTACTCGGTCTGCACGCTGGTCGTGCCGCTTTGATCCCCCGGTTTCACCATCTGGGTGCGGCGGCCAACGGCGTCGTAGCTGGCCGTGACGGAGAGCCGGTTCGGATCGCGCGGGGTTCCGGCCAGCGACGGATCCGCCGCTAGAAAGGAGAGCGTCCGCTGCGCGAGCTGGCCGGTCTCATTGTAGAAGGTGTCTTGCAGGGTCCCTCCGCCCGCGGGGTGCTCCCCCGCGGTCCGGAAGGTCCGCCCCAGGCCGTCGACATACTCGAGGGACGAAATAGTGCTGATCGGCGCGCTCGAGGTTCCCGCCTCGAGAACGGTCGTGGTGATGCTCGCCGGCGCGGCAATGGAGCCGTCGGGTTGCAGGGTCGCGAAGGCGTAGCCGCGCGTCGCCTGCGTGAGGCCGCCGGGCCCCGTGACCGCCGTCGGCCGGCCGAAGGCGTCGTAGGCGTAGGTCGTGACGGTGCCGTTCGGGTCGGTGCGCGTGGCGGGACGCCCCTCGCCCGGCGGGGCGCCGGGCGGGTCATAGGTGATCGTCTCGGTCAGCGCGAGCGGCGTCCCGGCGCCGTCGGTGCGCGACACGGGAAACGTCCTGGTCGCCGTATCGTA
>JAUYMQ010000319.1 GCA_030698575.1 Deltaproteobacteria bacterium | reverse complement strand
CACGATCCGCTCTGGAACAAGATCGAGCGCATGGCTGACCTGCCGCCCCACCTCCTGAAGGAGATCGAGCACTTCTTCAAGACTTACAAGGAGCTGGAGGAGAAGAAGACCGGCGTCGAGGGATGGGAGGATCGTGAGGCGGCGCTGAAGGTTATCGAGGAAGCGCGGGCCCGTTTCAAGCGCGCGTGACGAACTGTTACCGGAGGTGGCACGGACCGCGGCCGTTTATTTCCTGCGCACGCTTCCCTTGATGTACTTGACGGAGATGGGGGAGAGGTCTTTCGGGCCGATGCGGCATTCGATGATCGCGAAGCCCGGCCCTTTGGCAGCGGCCTTGAGGGCGCCGCGGAACTCGCCGATGGTCTCGGCGCTGAAGCCTGACCCGCCCCAGGATTTCGCAAGCTCGGCGTAGGGCCAGGCGGGGATCTCCAGCAGATCGGGGCGCGCCGTCACGGGACGGAAGATTCCCCAGCCGCCGTTGTTCAGCAGCACGACGACGGGGTTCAGCCCGTACCTCGGTGCCTGCGCGATCTCGGGCCCCGTCATCTGGAAGCCGCCGTCGCCGCAGAGCACCAGCGGGCGGCGCTTGCAGCCGAGCTGGGCGCCGAGCGATCCCGGAACCGCGAAGCCCATGCTCGCGTAGTAACCCTGCGCCAGGTACATCCCGCCCGGGGCGCGTATCTCGAGCCCCGCGAACAGCGAATCGCCCGACTCGGCCACCACCATGTAGTCGTCCCGCTTCTCGAGGAACGCGTTTATCTCGCTCAGCAGATCCGCCACGCGGAGCTTCTTCTCGGCCGAGGCCCGCTTCTTCGGCAGGTTGTCGACGTAGGTCACCGTCTCGCGGTGGCGCTTGATACTGCATTTCATCAGCGCTCGCACGAAATCGCGGATGTTGACCTCGGTGTACGTGTGGAAGCTCACGTTCACCTTGTTGTCCACCGCCCAGATCGACTTGCCGCGCGTGATGACCGGCGGCTGGCTGCCCAGGTTCATGTCGGTCAGCAGCGTGCCGAGGTTGATCACGAGATCGGCGCCGTCGACGCGCTTGCGGAGGGGGGGAGGCGAGAGCGGTCCCACGTGCACGCCCATGTGGAGCGGATGGTCGGTGGGGAACGCGCCCTTGCCCAGCACCGTCGTCATCACGGGCGCGCCCATCTTCTCGGCGAGATCGACGATTCTCCGCATCAGCTTGTAGCGATGAACCTCGATGCCGATCATGAGCAACGGCTTTTTGGCGCGGTTGAACCGCTCGGCCGTCTCGCGCGCCGCCTCGACCACCTTGCGCTGATCCGACTGCGGCTCGGGCAGCTCGAACTTTCCGTCACGCAGATCCGCGGGCACGGGAACCATCTGATCGACCATGTCGCGGTGGATCTCCAGATAACCGGGGCGCCGGTTCATCCAGATGCTCCGGATCACGGCGTCGATGTCGCGCGCGGCCGTTTCGGGATCGTCGATCACGCGCGCGGCGCAGGTGACCTCGCTGAACACCTTGAACTGCGACTCGATCTCCTTGGCCTGGTGATGAATGAGCTGCCCGAGCTTGCGCTCGTCCTCGCCGGGGCCGCCGCTGATCACCAGGATGGGGACCTTTTCACTGAAGGATCCGGCAAGCGGGTTCATGATGTTGAAGCCGCCCGCGCCGTAGGTGACGCACACGACGCCTATGCGCCCGCTCGCGCGCGCGTAAGCGTCGGCGGCGAAGCCCACGCCCGGCTCGTGCGAGAGCGTGATGATCTTGAGTCCCTTGGGCCTGGCGAATTGAAGGAAGAGCTTGAGGACGAGATCGCCGGGAATGCCGAATAGGTGGGTCGTGCCGATCTTCTTCAGATAGGCGACAAGGAAATCACCCAGCTTCATGCGCGAGCGCATCGCTTACCCCCCGTCGGGAAGGCTACCACAGGAAATGTGGGACAGTCCCTCTTATTAAGAGGGACTGTCCCACTTATTCGCAGCCGTCGAAGTAGAAGACGTAGAGGCGGGTGCCGGCTTGCCGCGGGGTGAGAACGATCTCGTGCTTGCCGAAGGGCGCGTTCCCGATGACGCGGTAGAGGCGCGGCGAATCGAGTGCGAGGAGGGTCTGGCCGCCCGGCCCCTCGCGGAGATCCGCGCCCCGGAGCGCGGCGGGCACAGGGGCGCCGTCGAGCGTCACGACCACCTCCGCGCCGTTCGCGCCTTCAGGTGGCGACGCCACGAGGGCCAGCGCGACGGCCTCGAAGCGTAGCCGCAGCTCCCATGGGCTGCTGCCGGCTGTCAGCAACGCCTCGCGCGTGGCGCGCCAGGCGCCCGCCGGATACATCACGCCGTCCTGCCGCACCTCGGCGTGCGCCGGCACGGTGTAGGCAGTTACCGTCCCGTCCTTCTTGTAGCCCGGCGATCCCAGCCGGCCCTGTTCGAACCCGCAGGGGAGATCAGGGCTCCTCTTGTGACAGGTCGTGCCGGCCCGCCCCGATTGAGGCGGCGGCAGGAGCGGCTCGCGGTAAACCTTTCCGGTTCGCTTTCCGATCGTCAGCCGGATGGCCGTCTCGGTCGCCTGGGAGTCGTTCGATCCGACGGAGTCGTCCACGACCTGCCCGCCGGGCGCGACGAGAATCGATCGCGGCCAGTGGCGATTCGAAAAGATGCGCCAGACGAGAAAATCGGAGTCGAGATAGACGGGATAGTCGACGCCGAGGCGCCGGATGGCCGCGGCCACGTTGCGCGGAAGCGCCGCGAAGGGAAACTGCGGCGCCTGAACGCCCACGATGACGAGGCCGTCCTTCCCGTAGCGTGTTCGCCAGGCCGACAGGATGGGGATCATCTCGAGCGTGTGCGCGTTCGTGTAGTCCCAGAAATGGATCAGGACGGCCTTGCCCTTGAGCGAGGCGTCGAGTGAGACGATGCCCTTCTGCCCGCCGGGATCCTCCGCCACGGTGAAGAGCGGCCGCGAGTTGAACCAGAAGGGTGCGCTCTGGATGCGCGCCTTGTCGATGGACTCTCCGTCGAGCCCCGCATCCGGGAAGGGCCAGTCGCCCCAGGGCGACTGGGCGGCGGCGGGCACTGCGAGCAGAAGCATGAAGAAGGGCAACAGAACGGAACGAAGAGAACTGCTCACCGCGCGATAGTTTCTCACTTCGCGCCGACCGGGACGGGGCCGTCCGCCGGCGGGGTTGTGGCGGCGTCGCCCTTGTCGAGGGAAGCA
>JAUYMQ010000318.1 GCA_030698575.1 Deltaproteobacteria bacterium | reverse complement strand
CGTCTCGGTGGACGACGACCGCTACATGATCGACGGGGCGTACCGCCAGGTGATGCTGTCGCCGCGCGAGCTGAACTCCTCCTCGCTCCCCACCCGCACCTTCATCAATGAGCGGCTCACGTTCACGCACGGCATGGGCCTGACGCTCGGTCCCGTGAACGAAGTCACCGAGGAAGGGCTGCCGGTCCTGCTCATCAAGGACCTGCCTCCCGTCTCCAGCGTGTCGCTCGAGGTCGCGCGGCCGGAGATCTACTTCGGCGAGCTGACCGATTCGTGGGTGTTCGCCAACACCGGCCAGCGGGAGTTCGACTACCCCTCGGCGGACGAGAACATCTTCACGAGCTACAAAGGCGACGGCGGCGTGCGCGTCGGCGGCCTGCTGCGCCGGCTGGTGCTCGCCGCCCACTTCCGCTCGCTGAAGGTGCTGCTGTCGAGCGACATCACGAGCGAGAGCCGGGCGTTGTACGTGCGCAACATCCGCGAGCGGGCGCGCACGGCGCTGCCGTTCCTCGCGTTCGACAACGATCCCTACATGGTGATCGACCCCGAGGGCCGGCTGCACTGGATCCTCGACGCCTACACCGCCACCGCCGGCTACCCCTATGCGCAGCCGCTGCGCAGCGGGGTCAACTACATGCGCAACAGCGTGAAGGTCGTGATCGACGCGCACGAGGGGAGCGTCACGGCGTATCTCGCCGATCCCGCCGATCCGCTGGTGCGCACCTTCGGCAAGATCTTCCCCGGGATCTTGGTGCCGCTGGACTCCATCCCCGCCGGGCTGCGCGCGCATCTGCGCTATCCCGAGGACTTGTTCCGCCTGCAGAGCGACCTGTACGCCACCTATCACATGGCCGAGCCGGGGATTTTCTATCACCGGGAAGACCAGTGGCAGAAGCCGGTGCTGTCGATGGCGCCGGAGCGGACCGAGCTGTTCCTGCGGCACATGATCATGCGGCTGCCGGAGGAGCCGCGGGCGGAGTTCATCCTCATGGTGCCGTTCACGCCGCGCGGCAAGGACAACCTGGCGTCGTGGATGGTGGCGCGGAACGACGGCGAGCATTACGGCGAGCTGGTCGTCTATCGCTTTCCCAAGCAGAGCCTCGTGTTCGGCCCCACGCAGATCGTCAACCGGATCAATCAGGACACCGAGATCGCGCGGCAGATATCGCTGTGGGACCAGGGCGGCTCGCAGGTGATCCGCGGCAACCTGCTCGTCATTCCGATCGAGGAATCGCTGATCTACGTGATGCCGCTGTATCTGCGGGCGCAGGGGGGCCGGATTCCCGAGCTCAAGCGCGTGGTGGTGGCGCACGAGAACCGGGTGGTGATGGAGGAGACGCTGGAGGAAGGGTTGTCGCGGCTGTTCGCGGGTGGAGGCGGCGTTGGGCCCGAGCGCGCACCCGAGCGCGTCGCCGCGGGGCAGGGCGCCGCGCCCGCGCCGAATCCTCGCGCCGCCGAGCTCACGCGGCGGGCGAACGAAGCGTTCCGGCGGGCGATCGAGGCGCAGCGCGCCGGCGATTGGGCGCGGTATGGAGAAGAGCTGGCGCGGCTCGAGCAGGCGCTGCGGCAGCTTCAGGGACTGCTGGGCGGGGGCGGCCGGGACTAGTTCGCGGCGATCGCCAGACCGATCCCCAGCACGATCTGGGTGGCCGCGGTGAAGGCCTGGTCCAGCGGAACGATGACGTGGAACGACGGCCGTGTCTTGCCGCCCGCCATGCCGAACGACGCGCCGGCCTGATTGACGGTGCGCTCCCCGACCGAGCCGCCGTCGCTGGTGACGGCGGTCCAGCCGCCGAACCCGACCGCGACCCAGAGGTCCGCCCCGCGGTAGCCCGCCATCATGTGATGATGGAGCACGAGCTCCGGATCGCCTCCTTCGGTCGGGAACCAGACCGCCGGGCCGCCGCCGCCGTCGAACAGGAAGCCGCTGCCGCCGGCGTCGTGGAAGCGATAGCGCGCGCCGGCGCTGGCGGTGACGAGGTTTGGGAAGAACGCCTCGATCTGCGTGATGTCGGCGAGCGCGCCGAGCTGCGGCGCGACTTCGGTGTCGGACGCGAGCGGGCCGCGGATGCCGGCTTCGAGGCTCACGCCGGTCGCGCCGCCGGTCTCGATGCCGACGTAGGGATTGCCGAGCGACGAGCTGGAGCCGCCGGGGTCCGTTGCGATGTGGGCGAACGGCAGCTCGACGCGCAGCGACACGTTGCCCATGGGCATGCGCGCCGAGGCGAAGACGGCGACGCTGGTGAGCGAGGTGCCGCCGCCGTCGAACTTGGGGCGGAGGATGTCGAGCGATGCGCCGTGCGGCGGCAGGGCGGCGGTCCACGGCATCTGCAGCGTGGCGAGAATGGCGATGACCATGTTAGCTTCCACTCCCTTCGGGGCTGTAGCTCAGCTGGGAGAGCGCCTGGATCGCACCCAGGAGGTCAGGGGTTCGAGCCCCCTCAGCTCCATCCTCACCCCCTGACCCCCTCTCCCTCCGGGAGAGGGGGAACGGTACCTCAACGCAGCGCGTCGCGGTCTTTTCCTTTTACAATCGCCCGGTGCTCTCGTACCCGGCCCGGCACGATGACCACGACCTCGAACGATCCCGGCGCGGTGCGGGATTGGCGATGACTTCGAGGACGGAATCGCGCGTCTGGAGCTTCACGTGGAAGTCACGGTCGGGCAGGTGGCCGCCGGTCGTGGTGATGACCTGCACCTGGAGCGCGAGTAGCATTGCGAGCGAGGCCATGGTGATTTAGGATACGCGTCCCTGCCCCTTGGTGTAACTGGCAACACGCCTGACTCTGGATCAGGAGAGTCCTGGTTCGATCCCAGGAGGGGCAACTCGAAGCGCGATGCGCGGATAAAGCGTGTCGCGCTTCTCCTGTTTTTGGGGCTTACAAGCGTTTTACAAGCGTTCACGCCGCTGCCCCTCCTGGAATCGCCACGCCAATGCAAACTTTGCACTGGCGTCTCTCACTTCCGTTCGCGGCCGCCGAACCACACCCAGGAGATCGCAAATGCGACCATGGGCCAAGCCAACCCTGAAAAAGCGATCGCAATGCCCAGCGATTCCTGTCTAAAGGAAACAGCCTGGCCGACAAGAAACGATAGGATCAGCAGGGACACCGCCGCCACCCAAACGAGGACCACCTTGCCGGAGTGCCACTGATGAATCCCCACTAACACCTCCGTCTCTCGGCCGTCCCCTAGTTCCGACCCACTGCCTTGCGATCCCGTAGCTTGACCGGTGAGCTCATCACTTCGAGCATGCCGTCCGTCGTCGCCAACTGGTAGCAGCTATGCAACGTCTGCGCGTCACGCCACCCGCCAGCCGCCATCACGTCCACGAGCGACATGTTCTTTCGCTCGGTGGCCCACTTCCTTCTGAACGGGTGGAAGCGACCGCCCTTCAGATGCGGCAGACCCGCATGCCGCTCCACGCGGTCGTACAGCTCGCCGAAGATCTCCCGAGGCCAGTGGTCGTCCTTGTCGGCGCACGGGAACAGCCACCCGTCACCAACCGCCGCGAATTTCACTTTGAAGCCGCGAAGTTCCTCGGCCAACGCCTCGTGGATAGGGACCACCCGATCACGGCCCCGCTTGTCGAACTCCGCCCTGAACTTGATTTCAGGCGGGTCAAAGCAGATGTCCGACCAGCGGAGACCGCTGATCGCCCCGATGCGTGCCCCGGTCGCTTCCGCCAGCACGAGCGCCAATTCCCAGCGTTTCCACCGGTCGCGGCCCCGCTGCTGCGGCGCCGTAGCCGCCATATCCTGGGCGGCTGCCCTGAGCTTCAGGAACCGGTCATACGTCGCGATCGGCCGGCGCGGGTCCTCTTCCTTCGGCAACTTCACACCGCGAAGCGGGTTGTTCTCGAGCAGCCATGATCCGTCGGGCAACCGCTCGCTCATGGCCCAGTAGATCATCTGGCGCAGCTGCTTGATCTCGCCTTGGATCGTCCGGGCCCGCACCGGCTTGGTATCGCGACCATCCGGCCATCCATGACCAGTGCGACGCATCGCGACGTAGCGCTCCACGTCGTTTTTGGTCAGGTGCTCCACCCGCTTTGTGGCACCGAGCCCGGCGATGAGTAGCCGGACATCGGTCTTTTTCTGCTTCCGCGTCCGTTCAAGGTTGCCGCGGTAGCTCGACGCCTCCTGCTGGTAACGGTCCCACAGTCTTTCGAGCGTCAGCGGCTCGGCCAGGTTGATCTTCTTGCCCTTCTCGACCTCGCGAATGAACTCGATCGCGAGCCGGCGCGCTTCCTGGCGATCGGTTGTGCCGAGCGATGCATACGAGACGCGTCGGCCTACCCGAAACACCCGTTGAAACGTGCCGCCTGGCTTGTGCTGCTGGACTCGCACTTTCAGCCCCCTGACGCCGAGCGAGAGGGACCAGCGGCCGCTCTTGCTCTTGTGCCAGGGGCGTTCCGGAATTGGGAGTCGCCGTTCAGTCATTCGAACCTCCAGATGAGGTCCGGGTGGCGACCCGCCGAGCATCGGCGATGGGATCGTACGCCCGGACCGGCCGGGCGTCAACGACGGTCGGTTTCTTGGGCAGATCTCCGGCGCGGAAGAATAGGCGTCGGCCGTCTCGGCGAGCGGGCAGCTTGCCAAGCCGATGTAAACGGCGGAGATGGTCGCTCGAGTATCCGGAACGAGTTGCGGCTTCATGGAGGTCCAAAAGAGCCTCCTCCTCGCCGGTTAGAAGGGCGTCAACGTCCGCGAGCACTTCATCGCAGAGCTTCGCGCCGTCCACTTGGGCGCCGAGACGGGCGAGTTCGTCGCGGCGGGCGCGCCAGCGCGCGACGAAATCGTGGCGCGTCACGGCCGGACGGTCCCAGAAAGCGGGAAAACGACCGTGGGGGTGCTCATAGAATCTGGTCTACGAGGCTGCGAATCTCGGGAATCTGGTCCAGGTTTCCCAGATTCCATGTCGAGATTCACCAGCTTTCGTCGCCTTCCTCCTCTTCAGATTCCTCTTCTTCAGATTCGTCCTCGTCAGATTCCTCGCCCTCGTCGTCCTCATACAGCACGTCGTCGACCAGATCCTCCACCTCGGCCTCCGTCCAGTCGGCCTTCACCTCTTCCTTGAGCGCCCTGGCGACGTCGCGGCGCGCCCGCTCTGCCTCGGAGGAGTTCCAGCTGATTGTCTCGCTCCACGCGTGGCTGTTTCCGTGGTCGATGAGGGCCTTGAGTTTTTGGTCGGCTTCCTCCTGCTTGCGGCGTTGTTCCGCAGCCTCGTGCTCTTGCTTGCGGCGCTGCTCCTCGGCATCGCGCTCCTTCTGGCGGCGTTCATCTTCCGCCCTCTTGCGCTCGGCCTCGACCCGCTGACGCTCCTCGGCGGCCTCACGCTCCTTCTCCTGGCGGGCCCTCTCCGCGTCGCGATACTCCTTGACGAGCGCGTTGACGCGCGCTTGAACGATCTGCTGAGCCTCCCAAGCCTGGAGCGTCGGCGGGATGCGCCTTGTTGTGACGAATGTTTCGAGGTCTTCGACAACCAGGACATGCCACTCCGACGGCAGGATGCTCCAACGCGCATAGTCGCGGCCGTACTTCTTCCACCCCTCCAGCCGCTCGTCTTCGGCTCGGGTGCGTTCCCGAGCTGCTTCGTGCTCGATTTCCGCCTGGTACTCTTGGAGGCGGCGTTCCTCGTCCTCGATTTCAACCGGGGGCGGGGCGGTCGACCGAGGCGCGTTAGTCCTGGGCCCAGCCGCGCGGTTGGGCTTGCGTCTCCCGCCCCTCGTCTTGAACTGCTTCACCTCCTCGGGTGGGCAGCGTCTATGTCCACCACCAGTTCGGACAGCTTTCAGCTCGCCGCTATCGATGAGCGAACGGACCACATCTTCCGACATTCCCAGCCGCTGGGCGACATCGCCCACTGACAGGAGTCCATCCCGGCCGTTCGACCGGCCCTTCCTCGGTCTCTTCATTGTGTTCTCCATGGGTCAAAAGCAAAACGCGCCGCAACTGAGGCGGGCACACTTCCCGCTCTTTCAGTTGCGGCGCGTCTTAGTCTTGGCGCGCTATGTCTTCCGGCTGCGGGAAGTGTAGGCCCCCCGCGCGCGGCGAGTCAAGAAGATGTTTACACGCTCAGACTGGCCAATCCACAGGGCTTTATCGGTGGTCAGTTTCCATCCCCAGCCCGCCGTCACTTCGCGGCTCCGCGCCTCGCTCGCCCTCCCCTTCGTTCAGCTGCCGCCGTGATCGTTATCCCGCCCCTGACATTCTGGGACACTCGGACAACCAGAGTTCTAGGAGAAATTGCTAGTGCGATGTCGTCAGCGATCCTGCCGGCGATGGTCTCGCAGTAAGCCCCCACTTGTCGGTAGGACCACAAGTAGTACTTGAGCGATCTGGACTCCAGGCAGAGCTTCCGTGGCGAGTACTCTATAGTCACCGAGCCGAAGTCCGGTTGCCCCGTCTTTGGACAGACCGACGTGAACTCAACGGCCGTCAGCGTAACTATCTGCACTCCCGCTGCGTGAAAGGCTTCGGACTTGAGTGAGCGCTTGGCCTCATCGGGGTGAGCGGGTCTTGGCAGCGGGCCGGCCCTCGGCATGGTGGTGCGCGGTCTCATTGGGTCTTGACGTCCTGTAACGGAGTGTTATATGGAGTTACATGTCGATACGTCGTAGAACGTGATTTAACAACACCAGCGCCGACGCGCCATGCCCTCCCGAAGCCAACGCAAGAGAGATCCGGCCATCCTCGACATACAGGGCGTGCGGTATTTCACCCTCGATGAAGTCGAGACGGCAGTTGGGAGAACACGTCAGACGATTTGGCGCTGGCGCCGTGACGGCCAGGTACCCGCCGGTCACCGAGATCGGAGGGGTCGAGTTCTGTTCACTGCCAGTGACGTCGACGCGATTCGATTGTACGCCCTTAGCGTTGAACCGATCAGTCCACAAAGCGACCAGCAACTGCGTCTATTCAACAACGGCAACGGCGGATCGTCGGGGGAAACACCATGAACACGAAGCCTAAAGCGGTCGTGCTACTGAGTGGAGGTCTGGATTCCACGACGACGCTGGTAATCGCCAAGGCGGAACACTTTGAGCCTTGCGCGCTGTCGTTCCGATACGGACAGCGCCATGCATTCGAACTCGAGGCCGCGCGCCGAATCGCTCAGACCATGGGCGTCGCGCAGCATGTCGTGGTGGATATCGACCTTCGCCTGTTCGGTGGATCGGCCCTTACAAGCGACATCCCCGTTCCCAAGGGTCGCTCGGTCGAAGAGATGGGCACGGGCATCCCAGTTACGTACGTGCCTGCACGCAACACGATCTTCCTGTCATTCGCCCTGGCTTGGGCAGAGGTACTGGGCGCTAGCGACGTCTATATAGGAGTGAATGCACTCGACTACAGTGGCTATCCCGACTGCCGACCTGAGTACATCGCAGCATTCGAACAGATGGCCAACCGAGCCACGAAAGCGGCGGTCGAGGGTCGCCAGCGCCTTAAGATTCACTCACCGTTAATTCAGCTCTCGAAAGCCCAAATCATCCGCCGTGGGCTCGAGCTCGGAGTTGATTACTCGTTGACCTCAAGCTGTTATGACCCATCCGCAACCGGTGAGGCTTGCGGTAGGTGTGACTCCTGCCTACTCCGGCTGAAGGGCTTCGCCGAAGCCGGAGCAGTTGATCCGATCAACTATCGGACGGAGGCTGTGGTTTCCGCGTGAGCTATGCGGTGAAGGAGATCTATTACACCCTCCAAGGAGAGGGGGCGAACACCGGCCGGGCCGCCGTTTTCCTTCGGTTCGCGGGTTGCAACCTTTGGACCGGCCGTGAGGAGGACAGGGCTCAGGCGGTCTGTCAGTTCTGCGATACGGACTTTTTCGGCACGGATGGCCCAGGTGGAGGGAAGTTCGCATCCGCGCAAGAGCTGGCCGCCGCTGTGCATTCGACATGGCGAATGGAGGCGAGCGGCAGACTGCGACCGCTTGTCGTGTGTACCGGTGGTGAGCCGATGCTGCAGCTGGACGAGCCGCTTGTCGCCGCTCTCCACGAAGTCGGCTTCGAGGTGGCTGTCGAAAGCAACGGGACAATCCCAGCGGTGGCCGGCATCGACTGGCTCTGCGTCAGTCCTAAGGCAAATGCGCAGCTAGTCCAACTATCGGGTGACGAGCTCAAGCTCGTCTACCGCCAAGTCGGTGGTGAGCCCGAGCGATATGCCGCTCTCGACTTCAGACACTTCTTTCTACAGCCGATGGATGGGCCCGAAGTGCAGCAGAACACCGAGATGGCCGCTCGTTACTGCCTCGAGCACCCACAATGGAGGCTGAGCCTTCAAACGCACAAGCTTGTTGGATTGCCCTAGGAGGACGTTGCGCCATGGAGATCTTCAAAGAATTCACGTTTGAAGCAGCGCACCGGCTACCGAACGTTCCGCCAGCGCATAAGTGCGCTCGCCTCCACGGACACTCGTTCCAGGTTGCGGTTCACGTCCGCGGAATGATGGAACCG
>JAUYMQ010000304.1 GCA_030698575.1 Deltaproteobacteria bacterium | reverse complement strand
AATCTGGGCGATCTCTACTTCACCAAGGGCGAGATCTCCCTCGCTCTCGAACACTATCGCACCTACCACCAGCAGCGGCCGAAGGACCCCTTTGTGGCCTACGTGAGCGCCAAGCTCATTGCGTTGACCCCCGATGGGGATCCGCAGGAGGGGCACGAAATACTGAACAAGTTCGAGCGGGCCACCGGGCTGGATGTGGCGATGAACGAGGTGCGCTTCGCCATGACCACCGGCCGGGCTGAGCCGACGGGAGAGCGCCTGGACGAGCTGGGCCGCACTTACAACTACCTGCCCGATCTGCTGGCGGTGCGCGCCGTTCTCTACGAGCGGATGAAAGACATGCAGAGAGCCCAAGAAACGATCGAGATCGCACTGCTCATGACTCTCAATCGGGAAGTACGCGAAATGTTCGAGAAGCGAGTCGAAATCTACAAGAGTGGCAAGGTCCCGCCGAGCCCCTTCAAGGACATCCGGCCTCCGCCTTCCTGAAGGAGATCCCCGCCCGGCGCCCAGCCCAAGGCAGGCCCGAGGCCCTCGATGAATCCCCCCAGATCGGCGGGCAGCGGCGCCCGGACCTCGATCGGAGCATCTGTGCGCGGGTGGCGAAACCGGAGCGCCGCCGCGTGCAACGCGTGGCGATCGAGCAGCAGGCCGCGGCGGGCTGCCTCGGGGAGTCGTCCCGCGAGATGCGCCAGGAAGTTCCGCTCGTCGGGCCCATAGATCTTGTCTCCGACGACCGCGTGCCCCGCCTCCGCGAGATGGGCGCGAATCTGGTGCTGCCGGCCCGTGTAGGGACGAAGACAGAGAAGGGAAAACTCCTGCCAGCGGGCGACCACCCGGAAATCGGTCCGCGCCGGCGCGCCCGACCCGGCCCCCGCCCGCATGCGAACCCGGACCTCCGATCCTCCGTCGCGGCCCAGCGCCCCGCTGAACACGCCCGACTCCTGCTCCAGCCGACCCACAACCATCGCCAGGTAATGCTTCTCCACCTCGCGCCGTTCGAACTGCAGGGCGAGGACCCGGTGCGCTTCGCGGCTCCGGGAGCAGAGCAGAACGCCGCTGGTTTCAAGATCGAGCCGGTGGACAGGGTGCGGCGGCGGTTCGCCGTAGCGCCAGCGCAAGGCGCTCAGCACGTTGTCGCGGAGGTGGCGGCCGGTGGGATGGGTGGAGAGCCCCGCCGGTTTGTCCACGGCGAGGAAATCGGGATCGTCAGCGAGAACGGACAGTTCGCGAGGGAGGGACTGGTGGGAGAGCGGGCGAGGATCGCGGACCGACGTCGCGACCCGATCTCCGGCCAGCACCCGCCGGGCCGGCTTCGCGCCGCGTCCGTTCAGGAGAACCTCGCCCGAATTCACCAGCGCGCGAAGGCTCGGGCGCGAGCGCCACGGAATGCGCGCCTGTAGCAATCGGTCGAGGCGCAGCCCGGCCTCCGCGCGCGTCACCTCGATGTGGATCGTCGGGCCTTCGGACATGATGCTACTCGAAGCGAAGAACCGAGTGCACCGGGTGCGGCGCCAGCTTTTCCCGCCCCGGTAGGAAAGCCAGCTCGACCAGGAAGGTAAACGCCACGACGCTCCCCCCGGCCTTTTCTACAAGCTCGAGGGCCGCCGAGGCCGTGCCGCCCGTGGCGATGAGATCGTCGGCCAGCAGCACCTTCTGCCCCGGGCCTATGGCGTCTTCGTGAATCTCGATCGTGTCGGTGCCGTACTCGAGATCGTAGGTCGCGCTGCGCTTCCGGTAGGGGAGCTTGCCCGGCTTTCGCACCAGCACAAGCCCCGCGCCGAGCTTGTAGGCAAGCGGCGCGGCGAAAAGATAGCCGCGCGATTCGATTCCCAGCACCACGTCCACGCCGCCACCCTCGAAAGGCGCGCCCATGAGATCCACCGCAATTTTCAGGCCGCGCGCATCCTGCAGCAGGGGCGTGATGTCCTTGAAGATGATTCCCGGCTTCGGAAAATCGGGAACGTCCCGGATGAACTGCTCGATGTAAGCCTTGCCTTCCATGGACCCCCCTGTCGATTGTTCGCTCTCTGCGCGCGGCCGCCGGATCAGAGCCGTGCGTACCCCGACCAGGCTCTCCCCACGGGGAGGTAGTATAGCGGGTCGCGCGCCCTGGCGTTCCGGATGATCTCGAAGTGCAGATGGGGGCCGGTTGCATTGCCTGTCTGGCCCACACGCGCGACGACCTGCCCCCGCGACACCCAGGCGCCTCGCGCGATGAGGTTCACCTCGTTGTGCGCATAGAGCGTCTCAAAATTATCTGAATGGCGGATCCTGATGTAGTTGCCGTATCCGCGCCCCCACCCGCTGGCGACGACCTGTCCCGACTCGGCCGCCCTCACGGGGGTCCCCCGCGGCGCCTTCAGATCGAGGCCCAAGTGCCGCCGCCCCCATCGAGAACTGAAATAAGAGTTGATGGCCCCGCCCGGAACCGGCCACATGAATGCGTCGGTGTCGCGGCGGCCAAATCCGGCCTGAAAGATTCCTCCCCCAGGCGATCCGCCACTCCGCGCCGGAACACGCAGTGTGCTTCCGGGACCCAACCGGGATGGATCGATGCCCGGGTTGGCCCGCATCAGATCGTC
>JAUYMQ010000300.1 GCA_030698575.1 Deltaproteobacteria bacterium | reverse complement strand
CCGTTCGGTCGCCGAAGGGGGCGTCCAGGGCTTTGGCGACGATTTCGACCATGACCTGCCCGCGCCCGATCGGATCGTGCCCTCGGGGACCGAAATCGAGCTCGCGGGCATGCATTTCACCCTTCAGGACCTCGGCCCTCTCGAGGCCAGCAACAACACAGTTGTTTTCAGCCGGGAGACATCTGCGCTCTTTAGCGGCGACGCCACAGTGCGTGGGGCTTGGGTTTATGTCGGAGAGGGGCGGCCGTCCGCCTTCCTGACGCAGTTGGAAGCGCTGGGTACTGCGTTCCCCGATGTGAGGGCTGTCTACTCAGGGCACTATGATCCGGGGCCCCTTTCCGCTGTCCTCAGTGAGAACGCGACCCAGGTCCAGTTCCTTCTCGATCTCGGAAAGGAATATGTCGCCCGGGGTGACTTCGGGGCAGACGGCCAGTTCACCCAGGCCGCACGTAGAGAAATGGTGGACCGGCTGGCCGCTCGGTTCCCCGAGCTCAACACCTACGATCTGCCCCGACGTCTTCTTCCATTCCTCAATGTGATGGGCCTGGAACTGGAGCTCGCTGCGGCGCGGACAAGCTAGGTTGAACGAGCCGAGCGGCCTTGTTGCAGACGTCAGTGTCTTGGCGGCCGGCCCGAAAGCCCAGGCCGAAACGATGCCAAGCCTGGACTATGGGGCCAGGCTTCATGGGTCTTCTGCGCAACTATCGGCCCCTACTCAGGTCCCTGGCCGAAGGCATCGCAGGTCCGGTGGTACTGATCTGGCGCATGGCGGTTTGCCTCATCCTGAAAGGATGGCGGTGAGGGACGCCCGGAAAGGAACCGCGGGCGGCGAGGCTTTGCCAGGAGACGGCTCACATCCGGTTGTGAGGCGACGGGGCGAGGCATGGCAGCCAGGGTTCTGCAATGCACACGCTGTCCAACACCGCCGGCCCAGGCGCCTGACCGCTCGCTGCTCCCTTGGCGCAGAAGCTCTGTTCCCGTGTGAGCGGACATCAACAACGCCACCCGATAACGCCGCCTGCGGGCGACTTCTGCGCACGGAGGATGCCATGAGACGCAATCTGTTTGTTTGGTTCGGATGGGCCATATTCGCACTCGCCTCGGCCTATTTCGCCTCACAGGCCCTGCCCTATTTGTGGGCGCCCGTCGGCGAGCTGCCCCTGCACCCAAACCCGCCAAGCGAGGAGATAGCGCTGCGCCTCCACGCCGGAGGCGGACTGATCGCTCTGATGCTCGGGCCGCTTCAGTTCCTGGGAGTTCTTCGACGGAATTTCCCGCTCGTGCACAGGACGATCGGATACGGCTACATCGTCAGTGTCGCCGCTGGCGTAGGGGGCGCTCTGGTGCTGGCTCGAACCCCTCTGGGCGTTGGCGCCAACGCCTTCGCCTTCAACATGCTTGCGGTTATCTGGGCCTTCTCAACGACGATGGCGCTGGTGAGCGCGTACACAAAGCGGTGGGCTCAACACCAAGCCTGGATGATACGCTCCTTCGCGCTCACCTTCGCAGCCGTGACGTTGCGCGTGGGAATGCCATTGCTCGGCTGGGTTGGGTTTGCACCGTCGGAGTTCTACACGATCGTCGCCTGGGCCTCGTGGACGATCAACCTGATCATCGCGGAGTGGGTGGTGTTGCCCAGACTGGCAGTTCCCCCAAAGTCGGACCGGATCTAACGGCTAGAGCCAGGCGGAAGTCTCGGATCGGCGGCAGGAAAGGCTTGCCGTACCGAGACCTGTCGTCATTCATCCAGACGAATATCGGCCTCGGCCAGGGATCTCGAGATCGGCTCGGCCCACCCCTTGCGACCTTGCGCGCGAGCATCGGCCAATGCGTCTTCCAAGGCGTAGCGATCATGATGCAAGAGCGCATCGATCAGCGCCTTTGCCTGCGCCAGATCCTTGGTTCGTTTGATGCGATTGGCGGGATCCCGCCGCTGCGCCAGGATCAGTTTGTGGACGGCGAACCGTGCAGGCTGAGGTATCCGGACAAGGACGCCTGAGCCCCACAGCGCGGCCGCCGGCACCGCGTCCTGGATCAGCCAGGCGAGATGCGGCAGGGGAGCCGCGCCCGCGGCCAGGCCGAGAAGCGCCAGCGGATTTACGTCGTTCCGGGTTCGCACTGGCGTCAGCACGTCGACGAGGTAGCCGGAAGCACTTCGGTACCGCGACGGGGGCGCCTGGGGATCGAGCTGCGGGATACCGATGAAGGTGGGGTCCGCGCGATGGAGGATTTCCTCAAACCGTTCGGGAGGGGTGGACGCCAGCGCCAGGCTTGCGGCCGCGACATCCACGTCACCGGTCATGAGCGTCGGCGAAGGCAGTCGCTGGCCGACGAGGGGCTCGCTGATCAGGAAAGCGGCCGTGCCCACCAGAACCGCCCCTGCCTGAAACAGGCCCGCCTGACTTAGCGCGTCCAGGATCGCCCCCATCGACCGGTCGGGCGTCGCCAGTCGCGCTTTGCGCAACATCGCGATGAGGCTGCGTCGCTCGCTGGCAAGCGCGACGCCCTGCTGCAAGGACAAGGCCTTGGCCTCCGCCTGGGGGGCGCCGGCCTTTCCGATGAACCTGTCGATCCGCGCCGCTCCAACGGGCACCTTGGCGTAGATGTATTCGCCGTGCTCCGTAGTTCTTCGATACACGGAACCGGCCTCGGGCGCGGTTTCGAGCTGCTGCAGAAGCTCAGCGTAGAGGGTCAGCACCGAAGGCGTGAGGAGGTCGGCCATACAGACACATATTCAGGTTCTGTCTGTATGTACCACTTACAGACAGAAGCTACAAATCTGTCTGTAAGGCGCAGCACCTGTCTTGTCCCGCCCCATGCGCTGTGACTTGAAGGAAGAAGAACCGTGCCGCCGCCTGACGGCACGACATCCCGCCCTCAATCGCAGCGATCACAAGATCCCGCAGGTCCAATGACAGCGCTTTGCTCATCCATGCCAGCCTCCCTCTCCTGCATAAATGTCGGATCAGAGCCCACGTCGCTTGGGACTTCCGGAGATTCAATCATGTCGCAAAGTGCTCTAGAACGTCTTGCGAAGCTGCAGCGTTACAAAGTTTCGTGGGTCGGTATAGCGGGTTTCAACAAAAGAGATCGGCCGGGCCGCGCTGCGGCTTGCAAAGACCGTGCGTTCCTCTTCCATGTCGTCCCACAGGTTGATCGCGACTTGCAGGGACAGGGTCGGCGTCGGTTTGTATTCCGCGGACAGGTTGAGAA
>JAUYMQ010000294.1 GCA_030698575.1 Deltaproteobacteria bacterium | reverse complement strand
AATTCCCGCAGTGAATGCCGCCGGCGGAGAATCTGGAAGCGCGCTGCGAGTCCTGCTCGCAAGCGCGCTTTTATTTGGTTCCGCCTGGAGCCTCTCCGGCTGCGGGACGGGGGTCGAGGGAGGCAATGCGGAATCCGGGACGCCGGCCGACCGTGGCCGGCGCGTCTACAAGGTGAACTGCATCGTCTGCCACAATGCCGACCCTTCTCTGCCGGGCGCCGTGGGGCCGGCCATCAAGGGGTCACCGCGGGAACTCGTCGAGGCGCGCGTTCTTCGCGCCGAATATCCATCGGGCTACACGCCCCAGCGCGAATCAAAGCTCATGCCCGCCCAGCCTCACCTTGGCAAGGACATTGACGATCTGGCGGCCTTCCTGGCCGAATAAGAAAAGGGTGGAACCCTCGAGAAAAGGGCTCCACCCCTTGTTTATGCGAACTGGCCGGGAAGGCTAGCCGGCCAGCCCCTCGTAGAGGAGGTAGAGAATCGCCGTCAGGACGAATCCCGAGGTGATCAGCGCCGGAGGCTTTTCAATCGGCTGCTTCGTCGGTCCCGCTGTGCCGACCAGGGCGTTCGCTTCGACGAGGAAGATGATCGCCAGGAGCAGGATCATCCCGCCCGCCCCGAGCGGACCAAGCCCGAGGTGCCGGCTGGCGCCCATGAAGAAGAGCATCGGGATCGAGAAGAGTGTGTTGGTCCGCGAGGCGAGGAACGCCCGCCTCCCGGCCGCCGCCGCCGCGGGATTCGCCTGGCCGCCGCCGAGCACGGCGTTGGTCGAGGCAATCACGATCTGTTGCTTCGGCCAGATGACGAGCCAGACGTTCAGGAACATGAGGATTCCCATCGTGGCGCCGAGGAGGATCAGCGAGAACGCTGGGCTCTCGAGATAGGCGCCGCCGGTCTGATGATAGAACCCGGTGATCATGATGATGCCCGTCAGGAAGGTGAACATCGCCCCCCAGCGGAACCACCAGAGCGCCCGCGGAACCAGCTTCGAAGTTGCGTTGTTCTTCGTCGCGGCGTCGGTCTCGGCGAAGAAGGCCCCCTGGACGAAGTTGAAGTACCAGAGGAGCCCTATCCACATGATGCCGGCGAGGAAGTGGCCCCACCGGAGCAGAAAAAGAAACCCATCCGCGCTGAACAAGCTCATAAATTCCTCCCCTTCGCGTTGAATCCGGCCGCCGAGCGGGCCGCGTGCGGGGGTGCCGCCGGGCCGGAAGGGCCGGCGCGCCCGCGAAGGGGCGGCAGCCGGCCAGGCGCCCGGATTAAATCAAATTGGCCTGCGAAGTGTCAACGTCTGCTCGTGTCGGGGGGACAGGGCTTGCGCGGCGCGCCCGGAGCGGCGATTCTCCCGTCGAGGAGCGGAACCGACAAGCCGACGAAAGGGCACCGACCATGGGATACGAGCAGATCGAGTACAACCTCGAGGACGGCGTGCTGACACTCACCCTGAACCGTCCCGAAAGGCTCAACGCTTACACGCCCACGATGCAGCGTGAGATGATCGACGCGATCGAGAGGGCGGACACCGACGACCGGGTGCGGGCCGTCATCGTCACGGGGGCGGGGCGAGGTTTCTGCGCCGGCGCCGATCTGGGAGGCGGCGGAGAGACCTTCAATTCGACCAGCAAGCGGGCGATGGACGATCACCGGGACGGCGGCGGAGTGCTCACGCTCCGCATCTACGAGTCGATCAAGCCTTTCATCGCCGCCATCAATGGCCCGGCTGTCGGGGTCGGCGTGACGATGACGCTCCCCATGGACGTCCGCATCGCGAGCAGCAGTGCGAAGATGGGCTTCGTCTTCGCCCGGCGCGGGATCGTCCCCGAGGCCTGCAGTTCCTGGTTCCTCCCGCGCATCGTCGGAATCAGCCGGGCGAGTGAATGGGTTACGACCGGGCGCGTCTTTAGCGCCGAGGAAGCGCTGGAGGGGCGGCTCGTGAGCCGTGTCCTTCCACCTGACGATCTCCTGCCGGCAGCACGCGCGCTGGCCCGCGAGATCGCCGAGAACACCTCGGCCGTTTCCGTCGCGCTCTCGCGCCAGATGCTCTGGCGAATGCTCGGTGCCGATCACCCGATGGAAGCCCACCGCGTCGACTCGAAGGCGATCTACTCCATGGGAAGCTCGGCCGACGCCGCGGAGGGCGTGACGGCATTTCTCGATAAGCGCCCGGCCCGCTTTCCCATGCGGCCCAGCAAGGACATGCCCGATTTCTACCCCTGGTGGCCCGAGCGCCCCTTCAAGTAAGGGACGTCACGGCCCCGGGTTCCGGAGAGGAGAGATTCATGCGCCACGATTCCCGTAACTCCGCCCGCCCCGCCCGTTGTCGCAACCCGTCCCTTCGCGCGGCGCTGCCGCTGGCCGCCGCGCTGCTCTTTCTCGCTCCTGCGCTTCCGGCGATGGCGCAGGAAGCCCCGCCGGTACCCGCTCGGGAGACTTGCGCCCGGCTCCGGGAAACGAAGATTCTAGGGCCTATCTGCAAGGGATTCATCCAGAACGACTGCACGCATGCCATCGACATGACCGTGCGCTATCGCATGGTGCTCCGCCGCGTGGTCATCCTGCCCATTACGGCCGAGGGCCCGTCGATGGAGTACCAGGACGCGGGGAACGCCGAGAAGGAGCAGCAGTACCACCTGGAGTCGGGCGAGGGGCAGTGGTTCGTCCAGAAGAACGAGGGCGCGGGGATCGAGGTTGCCGACTGCAAGATGGGCTTCAGCTATACCTACAAGGAGTGAGGCGAAGAGTGAGGCGTCGTGAGCGACGCCGCAGCCAGAAGGCGGGGCAGATCCAGCACGGGGACGAACTTTCCCTCCAGCCGCGCAATCCCTCTCAGGCAGTTTCCCGCGGCTTCGGATCCCGTAGCCGGTAGCGGCTGGAGCAGCTCCGGCGTGATTTCCGCCACGCCGCTTACGCTCCCCGCCAGCAGCCCGATCGTCGCAGGGCGCCCGCGAACTTCCACGTCGACCACGAGAACGCAGGCGTCCTTCCCGGGCTCGGCGGGCGAAAGGCCCAGCAGCGGAGCCAGATCGACCACCGGCACGGCGGCGCCGCGCAGGTCGATGACGCCCCGCAACGCCCGATCGGCCGTGGGCATCGATGCGAGCGAATCGCATTCGGTGATCTCGCGAACCTCGAGAAGCCCGATCGCGTGATCGTGTCCGCCGACCTGGAAGATCAGGTGGCGCGACTCCTCGGGCGTTTCCGTTTCTGATTTCATACCTGAAAATCTCCCTGGGGCCGGTTCCGGAGGGTAACGGGACCGCTGCCTCCTCATCGGCGGACCGGCAGAAACCCTTAAGTGCGGCGGGGGTTTAGCGGGGCCCAACCCACCTTGTCATTGCGAGGAGCGTAGCGACGAAGCAATCCCCCGGGCATGGCCACGACCCTGGGGATTGCTTCGTCGGGGCCCCAGCCCCTCCTCGCAATGACAGATAGCAAGTTTGACTTCAGAAGTGGGTAGTGCTAATTCAGAAGCATGAAGTCCTTCCGCTACCCGCAATCCTGTCCCGTTGCCCGAGCCGCCGAGGTCATCGGCGAGCGATGGACGCTGCTCATCATTCGTGAACTGGCGCTCGGCCCCCAGCGCTTCAGCGATTTGCGGGAGCGGCTTTCGGGCGTCAGCTCGAGCGTGCTGACCGCGCGCATCAACGGCCTCCTCGAAAAAGGCCTCATCACCCGTGAGCAACTCGACCCGCCGGCGGCCTCGACGGTCTACCGTCTGAGCGATAGCGGCCAGGCCCTCGTGCCCGTGCTGCTGGGGCTGGTTCGCTGGGGGGCGCGCTACTTCAGCAGCCCCCATCCGGGCGACCACTTCGAACCCGACTGGCTCCGCCTCGGCCTCCTGGCCTATTCGCGGCGCGAGGCGACCCCGGCTCACACCTACGCAATCCGCATCCAGACCCCGGGCAAACCGCTTCCGGTGCGCGTGGCGGGCGGCCGCGGGGGCACCACGGTGACCCTGGACGACGGTCCCGCGGAACTGACCATCACGCTCGAGCCCTCCGTCCTGATGGGCCTCGTGACCGGGGCCATCCATCCCTCGGAAGCTTTGGCGGGGGGGAAACTCAGCGCGGAAGGACGCGTCGAAATCCTGGAGAAGCTGCCCGAACTTTTTGATTTGAATGCCGATTCCACCTGATCCGCCGAGGTCCCCGGCGGATCCTCCACCGCAGAAGGAGAACCAGCATGCCGAAGCTCCATGGCGTCAATCTGTCCCCCTTCGTCCGGAAGGTCCGGGTGTTCATGACCGAGAAAGGCCTTCCCTACGATCTGGATCCGGTCATTCCGGTCAACGTGAGCGACGAGTACAAGAAGATCAGCCCGCTCGGGAAGATCCCGTGCTACCAGGACGACAAGGTCACCCTGGCCGACTCCTCGGTGATCTGCGCGTACCTGGAGCGCACCAACCCCAAGCCGCCCCTCTATCCCGCCGACAACGAAGCCTACGCCCGAGCCCTGTGGTTCGAGGAATTCGGTGACAGCGGCATGCAGCCGGTGATCGGAAACAGCATTTTCTTCCCCGTCGTCGTCGCCCCGAAGTTCTTCAACCAGCCGCAGGACATGGCGGGGGCGAATAAGGCGATGGAGGAGCAGATGCCGCGCTTCTTCGATTACCTCGAGAGCCAGATTGGCGACCGCGACTACCTCGTGGGGCAGAGCTTCACGATCGGCGACATCGGTATCTGCTCGCCCCTCGTGAACCTGCGCCAGGCGGGCTTCGAAATCGATGCAAAGCGCTGGCCCAAGCTGCGCCGCTACGTCGATGGCATTCATGCCCGCCCGTCGTTCAAGGCGCTTATCGAGGAAGAGAAAGCCGCGCTCGGCGGATAGCTCTTCGCATCCCAAATTTTTCCCCCTTCCGGAGGATGAAATGGCGAAAGGCATGCTGAAGTTCTACTTCGCGTACAACAGCCCTTACTCGTTTCTCGGCAACACCCGGATCGAAAAGGCAGTCAAGCGCTTCGACCTGGAGATCGAGCGCAGCCCGATCTACTCGCCCCGCGGGAGCGGAGGAGGCGGCCCGGATTTCACGTCGCCGAAGTTCAAGTACCTGTTCAAGGACATCGAGCGCTTCGCGGATCTGTACGACCTGAAGCTGAACCCGGGCCCGTTCGCGGACACGGGGAAGGCCTGCCGCGGCTTCTTCTTCGCGCGGGAGAAGGGGTGCGAGAAGGCCTATCATGACGCGGTCTACAGCGCGCGCTGGCTCGAGGGAAAGGACATCGGCGACGAGGCGGTGCTGGGGGACATCGCCGAGAAGTGCGGACTCGACCGGAAGGAGTACCTCGCGGCCGTGGATCACTCGAAGTACTCGGCCGCGCTCGACGCGAGCAACAAGGCCGGCGAGTCGGACGAGGTCTTCGGATTTCCGACCTTCATCATCGACGGCGAGAAGTTCTGGGGCAACGACCGGATCGAACTGCTGGTCCGGCACCTGGAGAAGACCAAGGGGTAGACCGCGGCCCGGCGAGTGCTATGCTGAAATTGGCATGACGCATTGCGCTATTCCGTGCTGGGCGCCGCACGGCCCGGGGTACCGCATTCGGTCCATGGAAATAAATTTCCAAGGCCACACAAGGGAAATCCCGCGGGACTCTGGCCCTGGCATGCCCCGTGCGCTAGAATCTCCTCACAACAGGAGGTTGCTATGGTGCTCGGACACGTTTTTCCCACTGCCTGCCCCCCGGGGCGAAACGCCGGGAGGGTGGCCTGTGAGGTTGCCCGCAAGGCGCAGATTGCCATCCGGGCCGAGCTGGATCACGGGAAGGCCCGTGTCAAGCGTTTCACCGACGAGCTTTACGATCTGGTGGATCGCGATGCTCGGGAGCGCTACGAACGGAAACGGCAGCCGATCATGTGAGTACCGCCCGTCGTTACAAGCGGGCTGGGCCGCCAAACCCCAGGCCACCTCTTGACGTAAGAGCAGTCAGCCGGAAGGGCCGTCACATCGTGGCGGCTCTTCTGATTCGATCGTCTTCCTTCCTCCGTCCTCTGTGAACCCATCGGAACTCCGTTCCCCGAAGTCCGCCTCTCCAGCGCCGTCGAGACGATCGCGCATCCCGGACCTGCACCGCGCCCTGACATTCCCGGGCACGCCGGTGACGGGAAGCGGCGCGCTGCGCGTGCGCATCTCAAGTTCGAACTCGCCAAGTTCGAAACTAGCCGCGGCGCCGGCCCCGGCCGGACCACGCGCGGCGGATCCGCCAGCGATTCAAGACGCTTGGGATTGTCAGTCCCTTGGCATGCCCGTTGCACATACGCGCTGCACGAACTTGGCGCTGTCTTGCCTTGCGCACCCGGGGAAATACGAAAAGGAGCTTGCCATGCCGCGCGAACCGCTCATGACCACCGGCCGCCCGCCCTCGAACCTTGCGGCCGAGCCGCCGCCGCAGGCGGGCTTCAGACCCCCAGGCGCCGGCGCCGCACCCCGCATCCGGAAGACGGGGGTCGTCCGACGGGTCGCCGACGAGCTCTATGACCTTGTCGACCTCCGCACCCGCGAGCGCTACGAGTACCGCCGCCTGCCGCTCTGAGCGGTGCCAGGTCTCGCCATGAACCGGGGGATTGCTTCGTCGCTCCGCTCCTCGCAATGACATGCGCAGGGGGCGCGGCCTTCCCGCGCGCAGGTGGGAGTCCCCGCGCGCTTGGCGCGAAAGGCGGCGCCCGACGCGCGCCAGCGACCAGTCGCCCGGTATCGTTGCCCTTTCTGTCGCCGATCGCGCGACCTTCGCTGGCGCGCGAGGGGGTTGCGCCGCCGTCGCGCCGCGCGGGGGCGGGACCCGCCGAGCACGGGAAGGCCGCGACCCCACAATACAGGGCGTTGCACCTGACGTGTTGACAGCCCTACAAGGCGTCAATTATACTTAACTGCATGGTTAAGTATTCATCGCACGCGCTCGACATCGCCTTCGCGGCGCTCTCCGACCCCACGCGCCGCGCACTCCTGCTCCGTCTCAAGCGTGGCGGGGCCAGCGTGACGGAGCTTGCCAGCCCTTTCCGGATGTCTCTCCCGGCGATCTCGAAGCATCTCCGGATTCTCGAAGAGGCGGGCCTTCTCCGCAGCGAGAAGAAGGGCCGCGTGCGTCAGTGCCTGCCTGTGGCTGGCCCCATGCGTGAGGCCGCCATGTGGATCGCCGATTACTCGCGGTTCTGGGAAGATCAGCTCGACGCCCTCGAACGCTTCCTCGAAAAGTCGGGTAAAGCGCCGCGCGGAACGACGCGCAAGAAGGAGGAGCAGCCATGGCCACCCCCGACCCGAAAGTCCAGACGAGCGTCCAGATCAAGCGGACCCTCCGCGCCCCCCGCGCGAAAATCTTCGAAGCGTTCACATCGCCCGAAGCGTTGAAGCGCTGGTGGATGCCCGGGGACGGGTTCTCCGTTCCCTCGGCCGAAGTGGATCTCCGCGAAGGCGGGGCCTACCGCATCGGGATGAAGAATCTGGCCGGGAAGATCTTTCATCTCTTCGGGACCTACCGCGAGGTGAAACCGCCGGAAAAGATCGTCTACAGCTGGCAGTGGGACGGCATCGAGGAGAAGCTGGGCGAGACGCTTGTCACTGTGGAACTGCATGATGTGGAAGGCGGCACCGAGCTGGTCGTTACCCACGAGCTGTTCCCCACGACGGAAGACAGGGACAACCACAACAAGGGGTGGAGCGGCTGCCTCGATCACCTCGAAAAGATGTTCTGCCAAGGTTGATTCAGGGTTGATCGGAGGGTTGATCGCGACGGCCGCCGGGGCCCGGTAACCCGGAGGCCCCGCCGGACATCTCAGGTTTGCGCGCCTGCGCGAGGGGCGGAACCCATGGGTCCGGGAGACCGGATTCAAGGGCCTTCAGGCCGGCGGTCGTCATCGCGCCTTGACGGATCTCCGGCGTCGGACCACTCTTTCAACCATGCAATGCGCCCAATGCCAGACCGAGGTTCTCCCCGGCAAGCGGTTCTGCCATGCCTGCGGCGCGCCTCTCAACATCCCTTGCCCCGGCTGCGGCGCGAGCCTGCAGCCCAATTTCCGCTTCTGTCCCGACTGTGGCCATGCGCTGACCGCCGATGCGGGGGCGAGGCAGGGCGCCGCGCCCCCGCCCGAGGCAGCCGCGCCCGCGGTCGATGACCGCTTCGCGCGTCTCTCGCGCCACATCCCGCAGGGCCTCATCGCGAAGATCAAGACCAGCAAGAGCTCGATCACGGGTGAGCGGAAGCTCGTCACCGTGCTCTTCTGCGACCTCGTCGGTTCCACCGCCATCGCCGAAGGAATGGATCCGGAGGAGTACCACGAACTGCTGGAGCAGTACCTGGCCCTTGCCTTCGCCGAGATCTACCGGGTGGACGGCATTGTGAACCAGCTTGCGGGCGACGGGATGATGGCGCTATTCGGGGCGCCGGTGGCGCACGAGAACGCCCCGCAGCGCGCCGTGCACGCCGCGCTCGCCATCCGCGAGGCGCTTGCGAAGTTCAATGCCGGGCGTGGCGGGGGTCGGGAGGACGATCTTCAGGTGCGCATCGGCATCAATACCGGCCCTGTGGTGGTGGGCACGGTCGGCAACGATCTCAAGATGGACTACACCGCCATCGGCGACACGACGAACCTCGCCGCGCGCTTCCAGTCGCTTGCCGAGCCCGGGATAATCCTCGTCAGCGCCGCCACGGAGCGGCTGGTCCGCGGGTTCTTCCAGATGCGCAAGACGGGCTCCTTCGAGGTGAAGGGGAAGAGGGCGCCGGTGGCGGCCTTCGAGGTTCTCGGCGTGAGCGAGACCGTCACACCGATGGCCATCGCCGAGGCCCGCGGGCTCACGCCGCTGGTGGGCCGGCGCGCCGAGCTGTCGCAGCTCCAGTCGTGCTTCGAGCGGGTCTCCACTGACATGGCCCAGGTCGTCGCGATGATCGGTGAGGCGGGCAGCGGCAAGTCGCGCCTGCTCTACGAGTTCAAGCAGCGCATTCCGGAGGGAGAAGTCGGATTTCTCGAGGCGCGTTGCTCGCAGCTCACCCAGATGATCGCCCACGGACCCTGGATCGAGATGCTCCGCCAGCACTTTGAACTGAAGCGGGACGAGCCCCCCGAGGTGAGCCGCGACAAGATGGAGGCCCGGCTCGACGAGCTGGGGCTGAACACCCCCCAGGTGTTCCCCTACCTCGCGCGACTGCTCTCGGTCGAGCCGGAGGGCGGCGAGGCGCAGTCGCCCGAGGAGATGAAGCGCCGGACCTTCCAGGCCGTCGGCTCGCTCGTGGGCGCGCTTGCGCGGGCCAAGCCCGTGATGATCGTCGTCGAGGATCTGCAGTGGATGGACGAGCTGTCGCTCGAGATGCTCGAGGTGGCCGTCTCTCATGTTCACGACATGCGCGCGATGCTGGTCATGACCTACCGGCACGACTACCAGCCGGTTTGGCGCACGCACGCGGCCTTCACTCAGCTGAACCTGGCGCCGCTGCGCGACGGCGAGGGGCAACAGATGGTGCGAGCCATCGCTGGCGGCATGCTTCCCGAGGAGCTCGAGCGTCGTATTGTGGTGAAGGCCGAGGGGAACCCCTTCTTCGTCGAGGAGCTGACGCGCTCGCTCATCGACGAGGGGTTCATCGTTCCCTCCAACACGGGGGTCGAGGTTACGCGGCCTGTCGGCCAGATCCAGATTCCCGACACGATCCAGGATGTCATCGCCGCGCGACTGGACCGATTGGGCGCCAGCGCGAAGCGGGTCGTGCAGGTGGCGGCTGTCGTGGGCCGACAGTTCCGCGTGGAGCCTGTAGCCGCGCTGCTCGCGGGCGAGCAACTCGACGTGACGGCCGAGCTCGAGGCGCTCGAGCAGCAGGGCGTGATTCACCGGAAAGTGACGCTTTCACATGAGGAGTTCCGCTTCGGCGAGAGCCTCACGCAGGAGGTGGCCTACGAGGGCCTGCTCATGAAAGAGCGCCGGCGCCTGCATGATCGCATAGCGCAGATGCTCGAGGCGGCGCCGGGAGATATGGACGCCGAGCGCGCGGCCCACATCGCGCAGCACTACGCGCGGGGCGACGATCGCCAGAAGGCGCTGGAGGCGTTGCTGCGGGCCGCCGACGAGGCCGAATCGATTCCCTCCTACCGCGCTGCAGGACGTTTCGCGCGCCAGGCCTGGGAGATCGCGGTGGAACTGCACGAGGCGGGAGAGCCCGACGAGGCGCGTAAACGCTGGACCATGCAGGCTGCCCTGGGCGCCGTGCGCTTGAACGTGCTGCACGGCAGTCCTGACAAGCAGGTGACGCAGGCCGTCGCGTTGAGGGGCCAGGCGATCGCGGAGGAACTCGGCGAAGGCGCGACGCTGGCCGCCTTCTACTCCTTCCGCGGAATGAATCTCATGGCTGCAGGCCGCACCGGCTTCGACGAAGGGCTGTCGCTGGTGGAGCGGGGCTTCGAACTGTCGCGGGAAACAGGCGAGAGAATCAACGCCATCCGGGGCGCACGCGGCGTCGCCTGGGCCTACATGCTGGACGGCCGCTTCGAGAAGGCGCGATCCACGATTGGATGGGCCGTCGATGCGCTGAGTGAGGAGGGAGGCGTCGAGAAGTACGCCGATCTCTACATCGCTGAACGGTGGATGCAGGGGGCGATCCATTTCCTGACTGACGATCTCACCGGGGCCGAAGCGCTGATGAGCGAGACCTACGGCCTGGCTCTCAAGGCGCCGAACTTCACCATACAATCCTCGTCGGCCATTTCGACCGCCCAGATCCTCTTCCAGCGCGGCGAATACGACAAGGCGCAGGAGTGGGCCCGGCGCAGCATCGAGGTGGCCCGCGAGATCGGCCACATGGCGCCGCTCGGGGCCGGCTCGGTGATCCTGCTCGCGATCCAGATCGAGCGCGGGCAGACCTCGGCCGCCGCCGCCCATGTGGAGACGATCGAGGAAGCGATGATCCTGGGCGCGAACATCCTGCTGAGCATTCAGCTCATTGTCGAGGCGCTGGTGGCGCTGGATGACCTGGAGCGCGCCGAGCGCTTCGCAAATCTGGCGGTGGAACGCGGGGGCGGGAAGCTGCAGGCGGCTTACGCGGCCGTGGCGCTGGGCGACGTCTTCCGGGCGCAGGGGCGGGAACGCTGGGAGAAGGCGGCGGCGGAGTACGAGCGTGCGCTGGACATTTCGCGCGCGATCGACTCGCGCGCCGTCACCGCAATCGCCGCGCTAGGCGCGGCGCGCCTGGCGCAGGCGCGGGGCGAGAAGGACCGGGCCGGCGCGCTTGCGCGCGAGGCGCTTGAAGTGGCGGAGGCGGGCGGCTACCGGCGCAACGCCGACCGGGCGCGCGCTTTCCTCGAGGAACTTTAGGGACCGGGTTTTCTTTTTTTCGTTGTTGGATCTCGCTTCACGTCCGTCGCGTTTACTCTCCCCGAAAAACCGGCTTTCGCTTCTCGAGGAAGGCCATGATCCCCTCCTGCGCGTCCTTCGAGCCGCTCGTGCGCTCCAGCGCCTCGAGCTCCAGCGCGAGCCCCTCGCCGAGCGGGAGCCCGCCTCCCTCGATCACCGCCTTCAGAATCCCCGCCACCGCCAGCGGCGGTTTTCCGGCCAGCTCCGCGGCAAGCGCGCGCGCCCGGTCCAGTAGCGCTTCCGGCGTGCACACCTCGTGGACGAGCCCTATCCGGTAGGCCTCCTCGGCGCCGATCTTTTTTGCGAGAAGCATGAGGTCGAGCGCGTGCGCGCGCCCCACGGTCCGTGTGAGGCGCTGCGTGCCGCTCCAGGCCGGCACCACACCCAGCTCGATCTCGGGCAACGCGATGCGCGCGCCCTCCGCCGCCAGCCGGAAGTGGCAGCCGAGCGCCAGTTCGAGCCCGCCGCCGACGCATGCACCCCGGATGGCGCAGACGACCGGCTTCCCCAGGTTTTCGATGCGGTCCACCAGCCGGAGGCGCTGTCCGATGAAGTCCTTCAATCCCATCTTCGCGACGGCGGTTCCGAACTCCGTGATGTCGGCGCCGACCGAGAAGCTCCGATCGCCCGCTCCCGTCAGGATGATCGCCCGGGCGCTCCGGTCGGAGGCGAGCTCTTCGAGGGCCCCCTCGAGCCGATCCACCATGGCCATGCCGATCGGGTTGTGCGGCGGTGCGTTCAGCGTGAGCGTCACCACCGCGCCATCGCGCTCGAGAAGCAGCGGATCCTTCTGAGAGCTTGGCATGGCGACATTCCCTAGATCACGAAGCCGGGCCGGATGGAAAAAAATGCCTGACCCGGGTGACTGGTCACCCGGGCGTCAGCGGAGTCTGGCCGGCGGGTAAAAGATCATCGATGAAGGCAAGGCGCTCCGGCTCAGCTTCCGCTTCGCGCCCCCAGTCCTGCACGGCGGGAAGCCCCTCAACCGATCGGATGAAGGTTTCGGCCTCGGGACTGACCGGGATGGCGTAGGTGACGAAACGCAGGGCCACGGGCGCGAACATCACGTCGGCGATGCTGAACGGGCCGAAAAGCCAGGGGCCGCCGTCGCCGAAGTCCCGGAGGCAGTGCGTCCAGATCTCGTCGATCCGGGCGATCTGCGACCTGCAGGCCGCCGACAGGGCGGACATCGCCCGGGGCCGGCGCGCCCGGAGGTTCTGCGGCAGCTCGTCGCGGATGGCCAGAAAACCCGAGTGCATCTCGGCGGAAACCGACCGCGCCACCGCGCGCGCGCGGGCGTCGGCAGGCCAGCTGATGGCCTGCGGCTCCCGCTCGATGAGGTACTCGATAATCGCCTGCGAGTCCCAGACCGGGTGCTTGCCGTCGAGAAGAACGGGAACCCGTCCCGCCGGCGTGTAGCGCCGCAGTTCGTTCCGCCACTCGGTCTCGCTGTAAAGCGAAATCCGGATCTCTTCGAAGGCGATCGCGCTTTGCCTGAGGTAGAGCCAGGCCCGGAGGGACCAGGAGGAGTAGTTCTTGTTTCCAATGACCAGTTTGTACATGGCACCTCGGAGGCAACTTCCGCTGATCGAGGCTACCACAGTACGAAGTGGATGTAGAGGCTGGAGGTCCGGAACCTTGAGCCGTCGTCGAGCGAGGACGGAAAAACGGGCCGCAGCCCGGATCAGGTCGCGGCGCCGGCCGGGGAGGGCGCGCCCGCGGAGCCCTGGGGATCGCGCTCGTCGCGGTACACGCGCTCGATGAACGCCGCGACGCGGGGATACTTCTCGCGCCAGGCAGCCATCTCACGCGCCATTTCAGGCGGCAGATGCTCCGCTGTAAGAATGACGGCTTCGACCTTGCCGCGCCCGTAGCCCTCCGGATAGGTCCAGTGCCCCGAAAGCGCGGCGAAGGTGATGTCGACAAAGCTCAACGAGTCGCCGCCCAGGAGCGTCTTTCGGCCGTCGGCCAGCCGCTCGTCCACGCTGGCGATCACACGGTCGATATTCTCCACAGCCTTTTGCTTTGCCTGCGGGCTCAGTCTGAAGGCTTTGGTAATCATCGTTCGGAGGATCGGATAGAGGAGCTTGACCAGCGACCGCTGCCAGGCCGGGAGTGTCGGATCGTTGGCGCCCCATGCGTGAAGCGTGAATCGCTTGTCGGGGAGGATGTGCCAGTAGATCCATCGCTGCATGTCCCGGCCGTACTCGTCGAACTGCCGCTCGAGATCGAGCGCTTCCTTCGTGGGCTCGAGGAACGCAGCCCGCTCGCCGTACTCCACGCCGTACCTCCCCCAGAGATAGCGCAGGATGTCGGAGGAATTCCCGATGGAAGACATGACGGCGCCCGTCCGGACGTGGAGCCGAGGAACGGTCCGTCCGAGAAAGAAAACACCCAGCGTGCCCGCGTTGTGATCCTCCACGTAAGGCACGCCCAGCCGATCGAGGCACCACCGGGCCTTCTCGACGTAGTGGCTGGCGGAGATGGTCTCGAGCCTGACCTCGGGTCCGCTCGGCGGCGATGTAAGCGCAGACAGCGTGAGCGACCACCGCCAGAGGAGGCCGAGCACCACCAGGGCGACGGCCGAGAAGACTCCCAGCCCGAAGACGGCGACCACGACGGGGAGGAGAAGCACAAATAGCGCGTTGATGGTGAAACGGTTGATTCGCACGATGAGCTTACCTCTCTAGTCGGCGGCTGACTGCATGTGGACCACCTCGGTGTACCACAATGCGCGCTCCTCTGCGTAGTGGTCGATCGTGTAACCCATGGCCGCGAAGACGAAGAGCCCGACGGCGATCCCGTGCAAGAGCGGGCGGCCCGTCAGCGTGAGCAGGCCGACCGCGGCGAGGGCCGACAGGGCATACATGATGCGGTAGAGGCGGAAACTCTCGACGACCTTGTCCATGCGCGGCCCTTCGGCCTCGGCAAAGTGCTGTCGGTCGGCTTCGTAGACCGACTGGAGTTTCGAGACCTGCGAATCCGTCCGCATGTACACCGTTCCACCGACCGTGAGCCTGATCAGCGCCGCGCCCAGCAGCGTGGCGCCGAGCCCTCGCGTGAATGGCTGGCGCACCGAGATGATGAGAATCAGTGCCGTGGCGAGGAGCACGACGGAGGCAAGCAGGATGTAGAAGCTCTCGATCTTCTCGCCTCGAAAGTAAAGCTGCATGTCAGTGAGAAAGTTCATGCGGTATCTCCCGGATGTCATTGCGCGGCCCGATGGATCAGGGTTCGAACAGCTTGCTGATCTCGGGATAGCTCACCGCTTCGTCGGCGAAACCGAAGGTACCCTGATCTCGCATTTCGCGCGCGGCCCGAAGAAAGGCGCCCAGCGCCGCGCGCGAGAGCGCGCTGCCTACGCTGACGCGCTTCACGCCGAGCTTCGCGAGCGCCGCGAGGCTCAGGCGGACCCCGCTGAGCCCCATCACGACGTTCACGGGCCGATCCACCGAGCGCACGACCTCGGCGATGTCGGCTTCACGCGTGAGGCCCGGTGCGTAGAGAACATCCGCTCCGGCCTCTTGGTATGCCTGCAGGCGGGCGATGGTGTCGGCGAGATCGGGCCGGCCCGTGATGAAGTTCTCGGCGCGGCCGGTAAGCGTGAAGGGGAAGGGGAGCGAACGGGCGGCCTCGGCCGCGGCGCGCACACGCTCGGCGGCCAGCGCCCGTTCGTAGATCGGATCATCCGCCCTCCCCGTCGAATCTTCAATCGAGCCGCCGACGAGTCCCGCCGCCGCGGCCATGCGAATGGTCTCCGCGGCCGTTTCCGGGGCGTCGCCGAAGCCGTTTTCCAGATCGGCGCTCACCGGCAGATCGGTCGCAGCCACGATCTGCGCGGCATGATCCAGCATGCGATCGCGCCCGACGGTGTTGTCCTTCTGTCCGATGGAAAAGGCGTACCCGGCGCTGGTCGTCGCCAGCGCCTCGAATCCGAGCCGCGCAAGGAGCAGCGCCGTGCCGGCATCCCAGGGGTTCGGGATGATGAATGCGCCGTCACGCTCGTGCAGTGCGCGGAACGCGCGCGCCTTTTCTTCCTGATGCGGAAGCGAGCGTGTCATTCCATGATCTCCCGCATGTGACGGCAAACCGAAAGCAGCTCGTCTCTTTTCATCCGCTTGATCACGGTTCGGATGACGGGCGTCATGACCAGAACGACGCCTCCTATTCCGAAGCGCGCCGATCTCTCGAGGCGCGAGCTCACATTTGCGAGACCGAGCGGCCGCAGGTAGTAGTACTCCATGCCGGCGACGTTCAGTTCCATGATGACTTCGGACAGGGCGTCGCGGTGTTGTCTGCTGTCCTGGCCTTCCTCGATACGCGCGAGGACCGCCAGCGTTCTCACGCGGAGGACCTCTGAGTGGTAGAAGCGAAGAAATGGTTTCTCCGCCGGCGGATCAGACTTGGCGGTCTTTCTCGCGGCGCCCTTCACAGGCCTCTTGGGCGGTTGTTCGGAGGATGCAGGCATGAAGATCTCGTTCGATGAGGCGGCGAGAAAGGGCCGGCTGATTGGCCTCCCCCATCGCGCGCGGCTTGGTTTCAGCCCGATGGAACGCGCGTGCAGGGGCGAGGCGTGACCCTACACTGTGCCGCGCGTCTCTGTCTGCCAGGGCCATCGTCCTTCGACTTCAAGATGGAGTGTCACGCTCAGGAAAGTGCGAATCAGGATGATCAAGCCGAGCACGGCAACGTTCTCCAATGTGTCGGCAACGACAACGGTTCGTATGATATCACCAGCAATCAAGAACTCGAGGCCGAGAATGATGGATCGTCCCAGCTTTCGACGGTAGGTCTTGTAGGCGACGCCTTCCGGCAGTTGTCGAAACGTGCGAACGAACGCGACCGAGGAGACGCACGACCCGATGACGACGGCGACCACGCCAGCCGCCTCGATGGCGTATCCGGCCACAGAAATGATTTGGGTGAACTGCATGTTACTGCTGCTCCGGCGATAGAGGTGAGTGCAGTGGCTCGATTCTGGTGCATAACCGTGGAATCGTGGCAGGCCTTCGGCCGCGTTTTTGCATGCTGAGGGTCAACAGCGTTCCCCGATGATCACTTCCGACGGAAGGCCGAAGGGCGCCAGCTGCACTCGCTCACGCAGCCGCCAGCGATCTTCCTGCAAGAAGCCGGCAAGCGCAATGGGCCGGCAGCCCCCGAGCAGCGCGGGGCGCCAGCCGTGGACCCGGGTCCAGAGGCGGGCAACGGCGCGTGAGAACGGCGTTGCGCCGGTCGACAGGCTCGAAAGGCACAGGAGGCCGCCGGGCCTGAGCATCCGATGCGCCTCGTCGATGACTCTCCTGATTTCTCCCTCGGAAAGCAGATCGAACACGAAGTTGGAGAGAAAACGATCGTATGACCCGGCCGGTTCGCCCGCGGGAAGATCACCCTCGCTGAGCACGACCTCGCCACGGGGTGCGAAGGAGGCGAGCTTCTTGCTCGCCAGATTGATCATGGTCGGGCTCAGATCGACCCCCTTGTAGGTCGCCGAGGGGGGGAGATGCCGCGAGAGCAGGCGCGCGGCGAACCGGCCCGTGCCGCATCCGAATTCGAAGACGCGCGTCGCCTTTTCGATTTCCGCCAGGCGCACCAGTTCGCTGGTGGCCCGATCCTCGTAGAACGCCTGCGTGTCCTGCATCGCCCCGATGCGATCGTAGATCTTCCTGGCCTCGGCATGGGACAGCGTTCTCATTCATCTCCCGCTACGATGCGCAATCGGTCCGCTCGAGACTCGCGTTGTCGGCAACGGGTTGTCCGGGCCGCTCTACCGGTAGACTTCCGGCGCGATCTTGAGAGAGGGGAACTGGGCGACGTCGTGGCTCAGGAGCAAGAGGACGTCGGGATGCTCCTGGCTGATGGCGCGAACGCGTTCGATTACCTGCATCGCTTTGGTGGAGTCCGAGTCGGCCTTGTGGAGGAAGAGATTCCCCTTGGGCGCCGGGATCTCGTAGTTCTGCTTGAAATAGACGGCGTCACCGGTGAGCAGGATGGGCTGGCTCTCGAGGTTCAGGAGTACCATGAGTGAGCCCGGCGTGTGTCCCGGCGCCTCGATGAGCACCATCGAGCCGTCGCCGAAGTAGTCCCAGGTGCGCCCGAAGCCGAAGAGTCCCTCGGCCTCCCAGGGCACCGTCCGGAAGTCGTTTCCGGTCTCGATGTCCAGCTTGTGGAACCCGTTCAGATCCGCGTTCCACCGGCTGAACTCCGGAACTTCGCCCTCCCCCATGTATACCGGCACCGAGGCCGGCAGCGACGCCACGCCGCCGATGTGATCGATGTGGCCGTGCGTGGCGATCACCGCGTTGATCGAGGCGGGATCGATCCCGAGCGCGCCGAGCTGCGAGCCGACGTCCTGCCCAGGCGTCATCTGCGGAAGATCGAAGATCAGTTTCGCGAGGGGATAGATGAAACCAACGTATTCCTTCGCTTTTCCAGTCGCGAAGGCCGGGTTACACCCGGCGTCGATCAGGACAGTCCCGTTCGGGTGCTGCACCAGAAAAGCGAGGATCGGCCAGTCCTGCTTCGTATCGGGGCCTCCTTTGTAGCCGTAGCTGTCGGGCATGGCGATGCGCCCGGTGTCGAGAATGGTAAGCGAGAGATCGGCGTTCGGCTGGCGCCACTCCCGCGTCTCCTGCGCGGATGCGGGGAGGGTCAAGGGCGCGGCGGCCGCGACGGCGAGGGCGAGCGCAAGAGCAATCTTCCGGACGTATCGCATGGAGGTCCCCTTTTGGTTTGGCGCAGCTTAACGCCCCGCGCCTCGCATGGTCAACTCTGGCGCCCTGGAGTATGCTGGCCCGGACCTCACACCCGACGGAGTTACGTTCGTGAACAGCCCCAGGCCCCGCTTCCTCGACGGCCCCCGGCCGCGCATTCTCGGGCACCGGGGGGCCAAGGGCCATGCGCCCGAGAACACCCTCCCTTCGTTCCGGAAGGCGCTGGAGCTCGGCGCCGACATTCTCGAAATGGACGTTCACGCGACGCGCGACGGAACCGTCGTCGTCTGTCACGACGATACCGTCGATCGCACCACGAACGGCGCTGGCGCCGTACGCCGCCTCATGCACTCCGAGATCGCCAAGCTTGACGCAGGCTATCACTGGTCGCCCGACGGCGAGCACTTTCCCTTTCGCGGCCAGGGCATCCGTATGCCGTCACTGCTCGAGGTCGTCGAAACGTTTCCCGGCACACCGCTCAACATCGAGGTCAAGCAGGCCGAGCCATCGATCGTCGATCTCGTCGTGCGGCTCCTGAAGGAAAAGGGGTGCGAGGAGACGGTCAATCTCGCGGCCGAAAAGCCGGAGGTGATGCAGGCTATCCGGCAGTCGGGATGGCGGGGCGCGACGGGCTATTCGACGGGCGACGCGCTGGCGTTCATGGAGGCGCTCACGACCGGGACGCTCGCCGACTACCGCGCGCCCGGCGTTGCGCTGCAGGTGCCGGAGCGCTGGAACGAGGTCGAAGTTGTGACCGAAGCGTTCGTGAAGGGCGCCCACGCCTGCGGCGTCGAGGTGCACGTCTGGACCGTCAACGAACTATCCGACATGGCGCGCCTGCTTGCCCTCGGCGTCGACGGCTTCGTGACCGACTACCCCGAGCGCGGGCGCGCGGCGATCGCGGCCCGCGGGGTGCGCTAGCGGCCTCTTGGCAGCCCCGCGGTCATCTTCTATCCTTACTTTTCGAAGCGCTGACCGCGCTACCGGACGGCGCCCCGCTGCCGCCAGGCAAGTCGGAGGATGGTCATGCTCGCGAAGTCCGAAACCAGGCGGTTCCCTCCCTGGATCAAGGTGCAGGGGCGCTTCTCCGACGAGTACCACGATCTCAAGCGCCTCATGCGCGCAGAGGGTCTGCACAGCGTCTGCGAGGAGGCCCGTTGCCCGAACATCTTCGACTGCTGGGAGCGGCGAACGGCCACCTTCCTGCTCATGGGCGACGTCTGCACGCGAGCGTGCGGCTTCTGCGGCATCGCCACGGGCAAGCCCCGCCTCCTCGATCCCGACGAGCCGCGGCGAGTGGCCGAATCGATAAGAAAGCTCGGGCTGAGGCACGCCGTGATCACCAGCGTGAATCGCGACGACCTGCCCGACGGTGGCGCTCATCACTTCCACGAGGTGATTCGCATCCTGAGGGAAGTCCATCCGGGATGCGGCGTCGAGGTGCTGATCCCCGATTTCATGGGGGATGACCGCGCGCTCGAACGCGTCCTCGACGCGCGCCCCGACATCCTGAATCACAACGTCGAGACTGTGCCTTCCCTTTACCACCTGGTGCGCCGCGGCGCGAAATACGAGCGATCGCTCCGGCTTCTCGCGCGCGCCAAGGCGTACGCTCCGGGCATCCTCAGCAAGTCCGGCATCATGGTGGGGCACGGCGAGTCGCAGGGTGAGGTGCTCCAGACGATGCGCGACATCCGCGCGTCAGCCGTCGACATCCTGACCGTCGGGCAGTACCTGCAGCCCTCGAAGGAGCACCTCCCAGTGCGGCGGTTCTGGACGCCCGAGGAGTTTGCATCACTCGCGCGCGAGGGCCTGGCCATGGGATACAGCCACGTCGAGAGCGGCCCGCTCGTGCGCTCGAGTTATCACGCCGACCAGCAGGTCTCGCAGGTTCCCGGCCGCTCCGGCGTCGCGCCTCCGTCCATCCCGCTCACCGTCGTCGATTCCCGCTGAACGCCATTCGTACCTGAAGACCGGGATTCCCCTCTGGTCGCAGCGGGTTGCGTCTGCGGGCTCGGGTGTGCGTGGGCTGTGCGGGCGTGCTATGGTCTGCCCCTGCGCCGACGCCGCCTGCTTTTGCGCGGGCGGCCGATCACCCTGGCCTTCGAGTGAACTCTCGCTGGGAATGCCCCCCATGGACTGGCGAGCCGAATTCTACAGGCACGATCCCAAGCTCCCGCTCGACGCAACGGAGCAGGTCCTTCTCGAGGATGATCTGCGCGTGCGCCTTCGCGTCGAGTTCACCGCGATGCACGAACACCGGGTGCCCGCCATCCTGACCATGCCCATGGGCGTGGAGGCTGCGCCGGTCGTCGTCCTGCTGCACGGCGTCACCCATCACAAAGACGCGCCCTACCTTCGGTCGATCTCCCGGATGCTCATCGAACGGGGCGTGGCGACCATCTCCCTCGACTCGCAGTACCATGGCGATCGCGCCCGTGAAGACCGGAGCCTCAGCGTCCACAACTTCACCAGCTACACGAACCGCAACGCGAGCATCCAGACAGCGCTCGATTGCATGCGGGCGGTCGACTACGTGCGGTCCCGCGGCGAACTCGACGGCGGCCGCGTGGGATTCGCGGGCTTCAGCCAGGGCGCCATCCTTGGTTCGGTTTTCTGCGCCCGCGATCCCCGGGTGCTGGCGGCCGTCCTGTTCGTGGGGGGTGGGAACTTCCTGCAGCTTTACCCGCCCGCGCCGCACGACGAGGCGCGGCGGCGGGTTGAAGCCATCTCCGAGATCATCGATCCGGTTCACCACGTGGGGCTCATCTCGCCGCGGCCGCTTCTCATGATCAACGCCGAGCGCGACGAGCGAATTCCGCGGAAATGCGCGGAAGATCTCTTCGCCGCGGCGAAGGAGCCCAAGCGGATCATCTGGTACGACGCGCCGCATTCCAGATTGCCGGCCGACGCCTTCAGGGAGGCCCTGGACTTTCTGGGCGACGCGGTGGGCACCGGACAGCCCGCGCGCGTCGAGGGGGCTGCGTGATGAAACGAAAGAGAATCTTCGCCGCTGCGGGAGCCCTCTGGCTGCTCTGCGCGGCGGCTCCCGGGGCCGAGGCGCTGGCCCAGGAGGAGCCGGGCATGTCGACGAACATCGTGAATGGGCTTTTTCGCAACCGGGTTTGCACCACGCCGGACGCAGGCAACCCGGGTCTCCGCACGCGCCTCTATGCGGGCGGCCCGAAGAAAATCTTCGATTACGCAAAGACGCTGGCCGAGAAACGCCGGGGCTGGAAGATCGTCGATACGAATCTGGACGAAGGGATTCTCAAGGTCGAAGCCCGGTCGCGCATCTTCAAGTTCGTCGACGACGTGGTCATCCGGATCCACCCCGCGCCGGGCGGCGGAACGCTCCTCGACATGGAGAGCCGGTCGCGTGTGGGCAAGGGTGACTTCGGTGCGAACGCACGTCGCGTGAAGAGCTTCCTGAATCGCATCGACGAAATCGTGCTCACCAACGGGGAGATGTGAGACGCCGTGCTGCGTGCCGTCATCTTCGATTGCGACGGCGTCATCGCCGACAGCGAGCGATCTCATCTGCGCGCATTTCAGCGCGTTCTGTCGGAAGAGGGCCTGACCCTCAGCGAGGAAGACTACTTCGCTCGCTACCTCGCCATGGATGACCGGGGCTGCTTCACCGCCGTTTACCGCGACGCCGGGCGCCAGCTTGACGGCGGGCTGCTCCGGGATCTCATCAGCCGCAAGGCGGCCTGCTACCTCGATGAGGTGAAGGGCGGCGTGGAACTCGTCCCCGGCGCAGTGGATCTGGCGCGGGGGCTCGCGCGGCTCTTCCCCTGCGCTATCGCCTCGGGCGCCCTGCGGCACGAGGTTGAGATGGTCCTCGAGGCGGCGATGCTCACCGCCAGCTTCACGACGATCGTCACGGCCGAGGACGTCTCTCGCGGAAAGCCCGACCCGGAGAGCTTCGTGACGGCCCTGGCGCGCATCAACGCTGCTACCGGCGCGTCGCCCCCCGTTCTTCCGGCGGACTGCCTCGTCATCGAGGACTCGCGGCACGGTATCGCCGCTGCGCATGCCGCGGGCATGCCCTGTCTTGCGGTGGCCACCTCCTACCCGGCCGAGGAGCTGGCGGAGGCCGAGATGGTGGTGAAGGGTTTCGTCGGCTTCGACGCCGAAACTGTTGTAGCGCGCTTCGGCGGGCAATAACCCGGGGAGAGGTGATGGCAAGCGAATCCGAACTCGAGCGGAAAAGGTTCACGCTGGAGGAGGCGCGCGCGCTGCTCCCGAAAGTGCGTGAGATCACCGAGCAGGCCGCCGAGGAGCTGAGGGATCTGGCCCAGTCGCTCGGGGCGCTTGATGAGGGGGACTCGCGCCGCGCCGTACTCGAGCAGGAGTATCTCGAGCGCCTCAACGACTGGGCCGAGGAAGTTCAGGACGTGGGCGCCGAGGTCAAGGGGATGTTCCTCGTCGATTTCGACAACGGCGAGGGGTACTACTGCTGGAAGTGGCCGGAGCAGGAGGTTGATCACTTCCACGGCTACGAGGAAGGTTTCGCGGGACGCCTTCGGATCAACTAGGCCGCCGCCCGCGCGAGGGAGGTTCGCAGTGCAGCTCGCTCATCTCGCCTGGCCGGAGGTCGAACGCTACCTGGCGTCATCCGACGCCGTGGTCATTCCCATAGGCAGCACCGAGCAGCACGGGCCCAACGGGCTGTGCGGCACCGATTTTCTGACCGCGGACGGCATCGCCCGCGCCGCCGGCGATGCGGCCGGCGTCCTCGTCGCGCCGCCGCTCCCCTACGGCATGGCCACCCACCACATGGGCTTCGCCGGCACCGTCACCCTCCGTCCGAGCACCCTCATGGCGATGGTTCACGACGTCGTCGGAAGCCTCCACCGCCATGGCTTCCGCGGCTTCTATTTCATGAACGGCCACGGCGGCAACATCGCCACGCTGCACGCGGCTTTCAGCGAGGTGCACCACGCGCTGGCAGGGTGCCGCTTCCGGCTCACGAGCTGGTGGCAGAACGCCGAGGTAAGGAAGCTGGAGAAGGAGCTGTTCGGGGAAAAGAACGGCAGACACGCGACGCCGAGCGAGATCTCCGTGACGATGCACCTCGCCCCGGGGGCCGTGGAGCCCCTCGGCGCGCCCGCCGTGATCGAACATCCGCGGCACGACTGGCCGCTCTCGGCCGAAGACTTCCGAAAAACCTTTCCCGACGGACGGATGGAGAGCGACCCCTCGCTGGCCGACGCCGGAGCGGGAAAGCGGCTCTTCGATCTTTGCGTGAAGCTGGTGGCCGAGGATCTCTGGTCCTTCACCAGCGGGGGGCGCGCCGCCGATGCCCAGGATCGGGACGCTCATTGATTATGTTCGTTCTCGTCCCCGTTGCCCGACGCCTCCGGCGCCACGAAGCCGGGCCGCGTCTCGGGGTGATGGATCTCGCCCCCCGCTTTCCCCGTCCATCCCATCAGACCTGAAGTCGCGATCAGCAGGACGAGACAGAGTACCGCGGCCCACCGCGGCGCTTCGCCGCGCATTCCCAGGGCGAGCCCCAGCAGGGCGAGCGCGCCGGACGCGTACATCGCGACCACCGCCTTCTCCGCCCGTTCTTCGTGCACCTCGATCCGATCCTCGGATACCCCCGCCATCTTCTCGATGACGTCCTCGGCCTCGCGGCCGCTCCCGGCCGCCGGGTAGGTGACGACCGCGAAGAGCAGTGTGAGCGCGAAGGCCGCCCGCGTCAGGTCCTTGCTCCTCACCGCCAGGCCGCAGGCGAGCAGCAGCGTCGAGACAAGCGCGCCGATGATGGGAAGGTGATTCAGCAGAAGGTGCAGGTGCGCGTCGTTGGCAACCATGGCTTCTTCTCGCTCTCTCTAGTGGCAGATGGCTTTCATCGGAAAGCTCTCCGCGATCTCGCAGGGCCGGCTCCCGCAGCCGGCCGCTTTGCACGCGGCCTCCTCGGTAACGCAGGTTGCTTCACCCTCTTTGGCGAAGCACGCCGTCCCGCCGGGGCAGGCGGCGAGCCCCGGGCCGCAGGCAGCGCCGCTCCGGGTCTCGTCGGTGATGATGGGGCCGACCGGTTTGCTCTCCTGGCCGATGCGGAGGTCTCCCCCCCCGGGAACCCGGATCAGGTGCTTGCAGCCGGTCCCCAGAAGAGCGGCGGAGAGAAGCAGCACGGCGACACCCGCGGCACGGATCATCCCTTCTTCCCCTTCTTCGCCCTGGGCGCCGGCGGGCGCAGGCGGGACTTCAGCAGCGTGGTGGACTCGCGCGCCGCCCAGCGCACGAGCGGTCCGAGCGTGGGGCGCAGCGCCGCGACCGCGCCCAGCGCGCGCGGCACCACGACGATGTCGCGCTCCTTCCGGATGACCTCCAGCACGGCCTTCGACACGGTTTCGGGCTTGAGCGTCATCAAGTGGGGAATCGAGAGTCCCGTCCGCTCCTCCTCGCGCTTGACGAGCGGCGTCTCCACGATGGCCGGGCAGACCACGCCCACGTGAATTCCCTCGCCTGAAAGCTCCGCGTTGAGCGATTCCGAAAGCCCTGTCACGGCCCACTTGGTGGCCGAGTAGGCCGACATTAGCGGGATCGCGAATAGCCCTGCGATGGATCCCACGTTCACGATCACCCCCCGCCGGGCCGCCCGCATGGGTACCAGCGCCGCGCGCGTGCAGAAGAGCAGCCCCGTCACGTTCGTGCGAACCATGCGCTCCATCTCGGCGGGCGCCATCTGCGCAAAGGGGGTCACCGCGGAGATGCCGGCGTTGTTGACCAGGATCGCAGGCCGCCCGTGCGCGGCGCTGATCTTCTTGAAGGCAGCCTGCACCGCGCGCCAGGAGCCGACGTCGCAGGAATGAACACTGCACCTTTTCGCGAGAGCGCCGAAGCCCGCCCGCGCTTCCGCGAGCTTCTTCGGGTTGCGGGCGATCATCGCCACCCGCGCGCCGCCGGCGGCGAGATCGCGCGAAACGGTGAGCCCGATGCCGCTCGACGCGCCGGTCACGATTGCCAGCTCGCCCTTGATCTGCATGCTGTCTCCCTTCGGCGTGACGCCCTGCCATTTCTTCTTCTAATCAGCGGCCTGCTGCCCGTCAAGCGGGGGCGGCTGGCTTTTCGTGAAGCTTGAGCGAGAGCAGGGCGGCGGCCAGTGCCACGACCGCGCTCCCCGCGAAACATGCGCCCGCGCCGACTGTATCGTACACCGCGCCGTTCACGAGCATCCCGATCGAGATGCCCACGCCGAAGGAGAGGCCGCTGTAGAGCGCCTGCCCCCGGGCGCGCAGGTGGGGTGGCGCGAGTGCGAAGGCGTGCGTGACGGCTGCGACGTGGAACATGCCGAATGTGATGGCGTGCATTCCCTGGGCGAACAGCAGCAGGGGATAGGCCGTCGTGACCGACATGATCAGCCAGCGGATCGTCGCCATGAAGAGGGCGAAGGTCATGAGGTGCAGGCGTCCGAAGCGGTCGATCAGGCGGGTGGACCAGCGAATGACGGGCACCTCGCAGATCACGCCGAAGGCCCAGAGGGCGCCGATCAGGTTGTTGGAATAGCCCACCGTCTCGAGATGGATCGAGAGAAAGTTGTACATCGTGGCGTGTGAGAGCTGGCACAGCATGCCCACGAAGAAGAAGAGCTTTACCTCGGGCCGCCCGAGGAAGATTCGAAGGGAACCTGGCTGGGGGCTGTGGATGATTTCCGGCCGGGGCGTGAAAAGCGTCGAGAAGGAGCTCAGGAAGAGACAGCCCAGGATGGTCCATAGCGCGAAGGAGATGCCCAGGCGGTCGAGGAGCGGGCCGATGGCGAGGCTCGCGAGGATGAATCCGACCGAGCCCCACATCCGGCTTCGCCCGTAGTCGATGCGCCCGAGCGAGGCCTGCTCGAGCGAGGTCGCCTCCATGAGGGGGAGGACGGTGGACCAGAAGAAGGTGAAGACCAGCTGCACGATGAAGAGTGTCAGGAAGCGGTCGGCGAAGAAGTAGGCGCCGAAGACAGCCGTCGCCGTGAGGTTCACGGCCGCCGCCACTCGATCTCTACGGCCGCTTCGGTCGGCGAGGTGCCCCCAGAAGGGAGGCCACAGTACGCGAGCCAGCGGATGCAGCGAGGCGAGGACCGAGATCTCGAAGGAGCTGAATCCGAGGTGCTTCACGTAGATGTTGAAGAAGGCGATGAAGATGCTGACGGCGGCGAAGTACCAGAAGTAGAAGTTCGCGAGGAGCACTCAGGCTTTCCGCCCACGCGAGCTGGCCACGAAAGCATCGAGGAGGCCCAGCGAGAGCACGAGCACCAGCGGCCCGAGGATGATGCCCAGCGCCCCGAAGTAGCCGAGCCCGCCGAGAACCGCGAAGAAGACCAGGAGGGGATGGAGATTCATGCGGCCGCTGATGAGCGCGGGCTTGATCAGGTTGTCGGCCACACTCACCACGCTGACGCCCCAGATGGCCAGCCCGATTGCCTTCCCTGTTGCGCCCGTGATGGCGAACCAGATGACCATCGGGAGCCAGACCGACGTGGCGCCCATGATGGGGACGAAGGACAGCAAGGCCGTCATCGTGCCCCAGAAGAAGGCCGACGGCACACCCAGGACCGCGAAGGCCACGCCCGCCAGGAATCCCTGCGTGGCCGCCGTCACGAAGCCCGCATAGAACGTGGTGAAGGTGAGCTCTTCGAGCGTTTTGACGACGTTGGTCTGCCGGATCATCGGGTGAATTTGATCCAGATACTCCCGGGCGGCGCCTCCGTCCTTGAAGACGTAGTAGAGCGTGAAGAGCATGATGAACAGCCCGAAGAACATCTTCACGAGGTTCTGGAGGATGGCCGTGGACCAGCCGAGCGCTGCCGACGAGAGTTCGCGCAGGGCTTTCAGCAGCGAGTTGCGGAACTCCACGTTGTCGAGATCCAGCATGGGGAGCACGGTGTCCCTGGCCTTCAGCATGAGCGGATGATTGAGGACCGCCACCGTGCTGTCGTTCTCGATCTTGCTCACCGTGTCCGCCACCAGCGAGATACCCTGGGCGGCTTGCCGTCCCAGCACCATCGAGAGGACCACGGCGGGAATGACGATGACGACGATCACGAGGAGCGTCATCACGAAGGCCGCGAGGCTCTTCTTTTCCTTGAGGCGGTGGCGGATCTTCCGGTGAAGGGGGGTGAACAGGATGGAGAGGATGAGCGCCCAGACGATCGCCCCGAGGAAGGGCTGGAACACCTGGAAGAGCAGGTAGAAGAACAGGATGGAAAGGGCGACGGGAAAGAGCGCGAGCACGCGGTCCATTCCTGCGCGCGGTAGTGTCGGCGTCTGTTCCGGTTCGGCCATCGGTGGATCCCCCCTGGAGGTGCCCCCTATTTACGGGAAGGCCCCGCCGGGCGTCAAACGGCTCCCCCCGGGGCATGATATTATCCCCCGTTCAGACCTGACCGCGAGGGATCGCATGTGGCGGAGGCGAGTCCACTTCCTGGTGTGCCAGAATGAACGTCCCCCGGGCGCGGCGCTCACCTGCTGCATCCACGGGCAGGGCGAGAAAGTCCTTCGGCGGCTCCAGGACCGGATCGCTGAGCGCAGCCTCTGGGTCGAGGTCCAGGCCACGGGCACGGACTGCCTGGGGGCCTGCCGTCCCGAAGGGACCACGGTGGTGGTTTACCCCGAAGGCGTCTGGTACGTCCTCCCCCGGGAGGAATACGCCGACCTGCTCTTCGACGCTCACGTCTCGGGGGAGCGCCCCGCCGATCTCGATCGTCTTCGGCTTTCGGAGCCTGGTGGCCCGTGAGTTCCCTTCGGAATCGCGCCGCCGCCGTGGCCCGCCAGGAGTAAGCGCAATGAAACCCATCACACTCTACCAGTTCGAGATCAGCCACTACAGCGAGAAGGTCCGCTTTCTTCTCGACTACAAGAACATCCCCTACAACAAGATCGATGTCCTTTACGGCGCTGGCCAGAAGGTCGTCGCCAAGCTGACGGGGCAGCGCCAGGTGCCGGTGATCGTCGATCCGAACAACCGGAAGCGCGTCGTCCACGATTCAACCGCCATCGCCCTCTACCTCGACGAACGATACCCCGACCCGCCGCTCATCCCGAGGGAACCCGACGCCCGCGCCGAGACGCTCATGCTGGAGGACTGGCTCGACCATGCGCTCGGCGTGGTCGCGCGCAGGCTGTTCATCTGGCGCATGCGGGGCGACAACGATTTCATGCGCAAAACGATGGAGATGAACTCGGACACGCTCACCAGGCGCCTGCTCCCCGTGATGAGCCCTGTGCTCATGAAGGTGCTGATGCTTCGCGACGGCATCAACGAGCGCTCCGTGGCCGACGCGCGGGTCGCGACCGAGACGACGCTCACCATTCTCGACAACCGGCTCGCGCGCGCGCCCTATCTCACGGGCGACACACCCACGCTCGCTGATTTCACGGCCGCCGGCACGGCGATGCTCCTCCAGCTTCCGCCGCACGGCTATCTCCGCTTCCCGCCCGACGTCGCGCACGGTGGGGTGCCGGAAGTGCAGACGGCCCACAAGCGCTTCTTCGAGTGGAAAGACAAGCTGTACGCGAAGTTCAGGAAGAAGATCGATTGAAAGGGGGTCACCCTTCAAGGCGCCGGTACTCGCCCGCGTGATAGACGAGCGGGCGGGTGTTGTTCTCGTCGAACCCCAGCGCAGTGACGCGGCCGACGTAGATGCGGTGATCGCCGCCGTCGTGGACGGCCTCGACCCGGCATTCGGCGAAGGCGTGGCAGCCCTGAAGGATTGGCGATCCGGTCGTTCCCGGCCGCCAGCCCACCCCGTCGAACTGAAGGGGATCCCCCTCCTCGCGCGGCTGGGCGAAGCGGTCCGACAATGCCTCCTGCCCCTCCGCCAGGACGTTCACGGCGAAGACGCGGGCATCGTCGATGAGCGCGCGCGTGGCGGATGTTTCGTCGAGGCAGACTAGGACGAGGGGCGGGTTCAGGGAGAGGGAGGAGAAGGCCGAGACCGTCGTCCCCGCAATTTCGGCGCCACGGGCGCTGGTCACCACGGTCACGCCCGAGGCGAAGCAGCCCATCGTCAGCCGGAAGAGCTTCTCGTCGATGTGCGGCTGCGTTTTCACGGCGGCGGCGCTCCGGTAAAATCAAGGCCACCCATTAGCGCACGGGTGGGGAGGGCGTCAACCGGGGACTGCGGCTCAAGACCGCTCAAGGAACTCGGCCCCGGTCCCGATAAACACGAAACGTATTGCGCAGTTCCCGGCATCATGGTAGGAGCTTTCTGCAGTGAAACGCTTTCTTCTCATAAAGGCCCCCGCCCTTTGCCTGGCCGCCGCCCTGCTTCTCGCGCCGGGTGTGGGGAGCACCGCGCCTTTCTGCCACAAGACTTCTCCAGATCATCACAGCGCGCAAGCTGACGATGGGCACGGCCATTCCGTGGACCACCCTGATGGCGTCGTGGCGGGTGAGTTGCCGGATATCT
>JAUYMQ010000289.1 GCA_030698575.1 Deltaproteobacteria bacterium | reverse complement strand
TTCTCACCCACGCCAGGAACGCCGGGGATATTGTCGCTGGTGTCGCCCGACAGCCCCAGCACCTCGATTACCTTGTCCGGAGGGACCCCGAAGCGCTCGACGACCTCCGCGGGCCCGTAGCGCCGGTCCTTCATGCTATCGAGCATGATGACCCGCTCGTCCACGAGCTGCAGAAGATCCTTGTCGCCGCTCGCGATGACCACGTCCATGCCCGAGTCGCGGAGCTTCCCGGCGAGGGTGCCGATGATGTCGTCGGCCTCGAAACCTTCGATCTCGATCTGTCCCACGCGGAAGGCGCGCACCATGTCGCGAATGACGGAAAACTGCGGGATGAGACTGTCCGGGGGCTCCGGGCGGTTGGCCTTGTAATTCGCGAAGAGGTCGTCGCGGAACGTCTTCCCCGGCGCATCGAACGCCATGACGACGTAGTCGGGCGCTTCCTCCCGGAGGACCTTGATGAGCATGTTCGCGAAGCCGAAAATAGCGTTGGTGGGAAAACCCTTGGAAGTCGAAAGCGTTGTAATCGCAAAGAAGGCGCGGAAGATGTAACCGCTGCCGTCGATCAGGAAGACCTTCTTCCGGCGGGGGGTGGCCTCCGGCATCGGGATATCAGCCCCCCTGGCGCGCGCGCGTGAACAGGATGAAGGCCATCGCAGGCCGGCGGGAAGCGTCGCGCACGACAAACTGCATGCTCTCGAAACGCCATCCCTGGCTGACCCATTCGTTCAGGATCTTTTCGAGCGTCAGGTCGCTCACGTCGCTCGACTCGACCACCTTGTATTCGATCTGTTCTTCCACGATCGGTCCCCCTCAAACGCGCGCGAGCAGCCGCGCGGCCTCCTTGGCGAAATAGGTGACCACGATGTCGGCGCCGGCGCGCCGGATCGCGGTGAGCGATTCCATCATCATCTGATTTCGATCCACCCACCCGCGTTCGGCGGCGGCCACGATCGTCGCGTACTCGCCGCTCACCTGGTAGGCCGCGATCGGCAGCTCGAAGCGCTCGCGGGCATCCCGGATCACATCGAGGCAGGGGAGCGCGGGCTTGACCATCAGCATGTCGGCCCCCTCCTCCGCGTCGAGGATCAGCTCCCGCATCGCCTCGCGGCGGTTGGCAGGATCCATCTGGTAACCGCGGCGGTCACCCTCCCCGGGACTCGAGTGGGCCGCCTCGCGGAAGGGGCCGTAGTAGCTCGACGCGAACTTCGCCGAGTAGGCGAGGATGCCGGTTCCGGGAAATCCGTGCGCGTCGAGCACTTCACGGATGAAACCGACCCGGCCGTCCATCATGTCGGAGGGGGCCACGAAGTCGGCGCCCGCGCGGGCATGGGAGAGCGCCACCTTGCCGAGAATCTCCAGCGTGGCATCGTTGTCGATCTCGCCGTCGGCGATCTTCCCGCAGTGACCATGATCGGTGTATCCGCACAGGCAGACGTCGGTCATGAGGCCGAGATCGGGCACCTCGCTCCGGAGGGCGCGCAGCGCGCGCTGCACGACGCCCTCCTCCGCGTGGGCTTCGGAGCCGGCGGCGTCCTTCCGCCCCGGCAGGCCGAACAGAAGTATCGCCCGGATGCCGAGATCCTTCGCCTCGACTGCTTCCTTCAGAAGCGTATCGACGCTGTAGTGAAACTGGCCCGGCATCGCGTCTATCTCGTCGCGCACGCCCTTCCCCTCGACAACGAAGAGCGGGTAGACGAGGCTCTCCCGCGAGAGCCGCGTCTCGCGCACGAGATCGCGGATCCACCCGGTACGCCTGAGCCTGCGAGGCCGCTCTGTTGGAAACGCAGTCACCGTCTCTCCTTCTGAAAATGATCCAGGATGGCTTCCGCCAGCCCGGCCACCGTGTGGGTGTTCGCGACGATGGCGGGCTTTAGCCCCGCCTCACGCGCCGTGTCGGCCGTGATCGGTCCGATACAGGCTACCACGCTTGCGCCCAGTAGATCCTGCGCATCTCCCCGGGGCAGCAGCGCGAGAAAATTGCGCACCGTGGACGAGGAGGTGAAGGTCACCACGTCGATGCCCCCCTCCCGCAGCAAGGCGGCGAGCCGTTCGCCGCCGCCCGCCGGCGGGACGGTGCGGTAGACCTCCACGACGTCGCAGCGCGCGCCCGCATCGGCCAGCGCCTTCGGGAGGGCCTCCCGCGCCACGCGCGCGCGGGGAAGGAGGAAGCGCTTCCCGCGGAGCGGAGCGTGCGACGCGAGCGCGTCGGCAAGCGCCTCGGCCACGTAACGCTCCGGAACGATGTCGGCCCTGACTCCATTCCGCGCCACGGCAGCGGCCGTTTCCGCGACGATGGCCGCGACGATCTTGCCCGCCAGGCGCCTCGCGTCAACCCCGGCGGCAAGCGCGCGGGGGAAGAATCGTTCGACGGCGTTCGCGCTCGTGAAGATCACGCCGTCGTAGTGATCGATCTCGGCCAGGGCGCGCGTGAGTGGCGCCGGGTCATCGGGATCGCGGAAGGCAATGACCGGAAAGGGAACAACCTCGGCGCCCTGATCAGCCAGGCGTTCGGCCAGGGCGCCGGCCTGCGCACGGGCGCGGGTCACGAGAACTCGCCTGCCGAAGAGCGGCTTCTTCTCGAACCACTGGAGCCCATCCCGGAGTCCCACGACTTCTCCCACGACGAAGACCGTCGGTGGACGGATGCCGGCGTCGGACGCCGCTTTTGAAATCTCGCCGAGCGGCGCCGTGACGGTCTGTTGCGCGGCGCGGGTGCCCCAGCGAATAACGGCCGAGGGCGTGTCGGCGGCGCGCCCATTGGCGATGAGCGTCGCGGCGATCTCGGGGAGGTGGGTCGTCCCCATGAGAAAGACGAGCGTCCCCTTGCCGGGCGCAACACGCGCCCAGTCGACCGCGCTCTCCTCCTTGCCTGGCAGCTCGTGGCCGGTCACAACCGAGACGCTCGAGGCCAGATCGCGGTGCGTCACCGGAATGCCCGCGTAGAGCGGGACGGCGAAGGCGGAGGTGACGCCCGGCACGATCTCGAAGGGAATGCCCGCCTCCGCGAGGGCCAGCGCCTCCTCGCCGCCGCGCCCGAAGACCAGCGGATCGCCCCCCTTGAGCCGGACGACCTGCTTTCCCTCGCGGGCGTGCTTCACGAGAAGCCGGTTGATCTCCGCCTGCGCGCGCGTCTCTCCGCCGCCGCGGCGGCCGAGGAAGACGATCTCCGCGTCCTCGCGCGCGTGCACGAGGAGCGCTTCGTTCGCGAGAAAATCGTAGACCACAACGTCGGCCCTCGATAGCAGCTCGCGCCCCCGGAGGGTGAGCAGTCCCGGATCGCCCGGGCCGCCGCCGACGAGATAGACCTTCCCGCTCGTTTCGTTCCCGCTCATCTCTCGCCCGTTTCGCCTGGCGCGCCCAGCGCCGCGAGGATCTCGCCGGCGCCGCGATCCAGCAGCTCCTCCGCCAGCGCCCGACCCAGTTCCGCGGCCGAACCCTCCGGTCCCCTTTGCTCCCCCTCCACGACCCGCTTGCCGTCGGGGGAGCCGACGAAGGCGCGCATCATCACCTCGCCGTCTTCGACGGTCGCGTGCCCACCCATCGGAACCTGGCAGCCTCCCCCCAGCCGACCGAGGAAGGCGCGCTCGGCGGCGGCGGCCACCGCGCTCGCCGGGTGCTCGAGGCGCGACAGCATCGCGTTCGTCCTTGCGTCGTCCGCGCGGCATTCGAGGCCCAGCGCGCCCTGGCCGACGGCGGGAACGCAGGTCGCGATGTCGAGCACCTCGGTGACCCGCGACGCGAGTCCCAGACGGCGAAGCCCCGCGAACGCCAGCACCACGCCGTCGAGCCCTTCACGTTCGATCTTCTCGATGCGCGTGGGCACGTTGCCGCGCAGGGGAACCACCAGGATGTCCGGCCTCCGGCGCAGGAGCTGCGACTGCCGCCTGAGGGCGCCGGTTCCGATGCGCGCGCCCGCAGGCAGGCGCGCGAGTGTTCCGTGCTCGGGCGCCACGAGGGCGTCGCGCGGATCCTCACGCTCGGTGATAGCGCCGAGATGGAGCCCGGCGGGCAGCACGGCGGGCACGTCCTTCAGGCTGTGGACCGCCAGATCGATCCGCCCGGCAAGCAGCGCCTCTTCCAGCTCTTTCACGAAGAGCGCCTTGCCCCCCGCGGCCGCCAGCGGAGCGCCCTGAAGCCGGTCTCCCGAGGTCTGCATGGGAACGAGTCTCAGTGAGAGATCGGGGAAGTGGCGCGAGAGAGCCGCGCGCATCTGCTCGGCCTGAACTCGCGCGAGCGCGCTGCGGCGTGTTCCGATGCGAAGCGACACAGGTGTCACTCCCCGTCGTCCAGATTGAAGAGATCTTTCACCCAGATGAGCGCGTTCCTGGCGCGGCCGGTCTCGCTCTCGCGCCTGATGCGGGTAAGGGGCCTGTGGAGCAGTTTGCGAACGATGGCGTTGGAGAGCCCCTCGACCACCTGCCGTTGCGCCTCGGGGAGGGGACCGAGCGCGGAGAGCGCCTTCTCGACCTCGTGCTTCCTGATCTCCTCGCCGAAGGCGCTGAGCCGGCTGATGGTCGGAATGGCGTCGAGCGAGGCCAGCCACCGGACGAAGGCCTCCGCTTCCTCCTGGACGATCGCCTCCGCGCGCGTGGCCTCTTCAGACCGGCCTCTCGCGTTGGCCTCCGCCAGCCCCGCCAGATCGTCCAGGTTGTAGAGATAGGCGCTGTCGAGCCCGTTGACGGCTGCCTCGACGTTTCGCGGAACGGCGATGTCGATGAGGAACATGGGGCGGTTCTCGCGCCGCTCGAGCGCTCGGCGGATCATGGCGACGGTGACCAGCCCGGGGCTGTCGGCAAGCGAGGTGAGTAGGATGTCGGCTTCCGGAAGCCGCGCCGCGAGATCCTCGAGCGAGCCGGCCTCGCCACCCACCTCGCGCGCGAGGTTCCGTGCCCGCTCGGCCGTGCGGTTCAGCACCAGCAGCCGCCCCACGCCGGAGTCGCGGAGAATGCGCGCGGCCGTCTTGATCATCTCGCCCGCGCCGAGAAGCACCACGCCCTTGTCATCAAGATTGTCGAAGATGCGTCGCGCGAGCTGAACAGCCACAGAGCTGACCGAGACGGAGGCCTCGGCCACGCCCGTCTCAGTGCGCACGCGCTTGGCCACAGAGAAGGCCCGCTGCATCAGGCGGTTCACCAGGGGCCCCGTCGCCCCGAGATCGCTCGCTACGCGGTAGGCCGCCTTGATCTGGCCCAGGATCTGGGGTTCGCCCACGACCATGCTGTCGAGGCTCGCCGCCACGCGGAACAGGTGCCGGACCGCCTGCTCACCTTCGTAGAAATAGAGATGGTTGCCGATGGCCCCCGCGGGCTCGCCGTGGGCCCGTGCGATCCAGTCGCCGAGCCGCTCTCGCGCTTCGGCAAGGGTCGGCACGACCGCAAGCACCTCCACGCGGTTGCAGGTCGAGACGAGGAAGGCCTCGTCGAGCCCCCCCTCTTCCCAGAGCGAACGCAGGGCGCCTCCCGGCTCCGACTCGGTGTAAGAGTATCGCTCGCGCAGCGTCACCGGCGCAGTCTTGTGCGATATGCCCGCGATGAGAAGCTCCATGCCCCCTACCCCAGCGCCCGCCCGCCGATGTAACTGGAGGCGAGCATGACGAACCCCACCACGGAGAGGAGCGCAACGCGGCGCCCACGTTGGTGTCCGACGAGCCGTGCCAGAAGAACGATCAGGTAAAAGACCCAGGTGGCGATGGAGAGCTGGATCTTCAGATCCCAGCCCCATCCACTCCCGAGGGCCCACTCCCAGAGTCCGCCCATGATCATGCCGAGCGTCAGGATCGGAAAGCCGTAAAGCAGGCAGAAGGAATTCATCCGATCGAGAACCTCGAGCGAGGGGAGCCGGAAAACGACCTGCTCGATGGACTCCGTCTTCCTCCCCTTCAGCTTGCGGTCCTGCAGGAGATAGGTCAGCCCCGCCGCGAAGGCGACAGCGAGAAACGCAAAGCCGCCGATGGAGAGGAGGATGTGAAAGTGCGACCAGAACGACCGGAGCCCCGTGTCTGACGCGCCCGGGCCGAGGGGAAGCGTCGCGTAGAAGACGAGGAGGAAGGCGAGGGGCGCGAGCACCGCGCCGAGAACCTTTGCTCGCCACCGATGCTGGAAGACCAGCCAGAGGCCGACAATCGCGTAGGCCATGAAAGAGACCGACTCCTGCACCGCGATCCCCTCGCGCACGGCCCAAACATGGAGGAGCACGAAGCTCGCGGTGTGCAGGAGGAAGCCGGCCGCCAGGGTGCGGCGGGCGGCCGCCTCACCAGCCTCTCCCCCGGCCAGGAAGAGCCGCAGGTAGAGGAGGGATGCACCGAGGTAAGCGGCGGCGACCGCTATCAGAAGCGGCAGGGTCACGGGTGGCCTCGCAGGGGGTTCCCGGGATGATAGTCCCGGGACGCCGAAAGTGTCAATAGGTTCAAGGAGATAGGGCGACTTCGGCGGCGCAACGTGAAGGTCCGCCGGGCCCTAGGCCCGCGGCAGCCGATCGGCCATGCGCTGGATCTTGATGCTGTCGAGCACGCTCTCGAAGGTCCGGTAGGCCTGCTCCCCGAAAAGAACGAACAGGATCCGCTCGACCGATCCGGGATTGTTGTCGAGGAAGGCCTGAGCCTCGGCCAGCATGACCTCGGCGCAGCCTCTCAGCGGAAAGCCGCCCACGCCCGTACCGAGTGCGGGAAAGGCGACGCAGTGCACGCCATTCTCCGCGGCCACGCGCAGCGCCGAACGCGTGCAGTCACGGATCGAGTTCTCGCTCGCGGCGCCGCCCCACTCCATGACGGCCGCGTGAATGACATGCGGCTGGCGGAGATCCCCGCCGGTCGTCCGTGCCGATTCGCCGAGCGGGATGGGCGCGAGGCGATCGCAGGCGTCCTGGATCGCCTTGCCGCCCCG
>JAUYMQ010000154.1 GCA_030698575.1 Deltaproteobacteria bacterium | reverse complement strand
TGCGTCCAAGACACAGCGACGGAGCTTATCGTCGAACACTGACTCGTCAGCCGTGATCTTCGCGGCGAGCAAATGTCCAATAACAGCTCTTGCCAGGGCTGTCGGGCGGGTGGTGATCTTGACCACTGGGGGTACGGCCAGATCCGTCTCGACAAATCGCCGTACATCCTGCGTGAATTCGATCAGCGCACGATCATACCGTCCGATGCTGGAATTACAACCTCTGCAAACCGTCCGGAACTTAACGCCGTTCTGAGAAATGCAGACGTCGCCTTCCTTCCCGACTGCTCTTTGGAATAAGAGTCGGATGTCCACCCGAGAGAGGAAGACCGACCCCTGCGGCGGAACGTGCTCCCAGGAGAGATCACAACGCTGGGACTGGCAGATGTTACACTGCCCGATCTCTCCCCTGTCGATTCTGGGTGTTAGCATTTGCCTGCCTATGCGGCGGCGGCGATCTCAGTGAGAAATGTGATGCCATCCTCAACCCGCTTCCGGATGGCCGCGAGCTGGGACAGTCCATAAGTGCCGGCTGACCCGTGGGTGCCGTCGTTCAGGACTTGGAAGAGGTTGAGGATGTTCTCCATGTCGTGCTCGACGAATTCCTCCAAGGTCTCTTCCGTCATGCCGTTGCGGTGAAGGAAGAAGCGGATCTTCGCCCGTCGTGTGGGCTTGCCCTGGCTCGTTCTGTCGCAATTCGGGAGCACCCGGGCAACTTCGGCGTCCGGCGCCTTGAGCTCGAGGATCTGCGTGTAGATCTCGCGCGCACTCGCGCAGAAATGACGGGCGGCGTCCGGGTTGCTCTCGTTCAGAGCATAGACAGCACCCCTCCAGCGCTTATCCAGATCCGGCGATACGCGCTGTAGCCGGTCGAGCAGCTCCGCGTCCTCGAGCGTGTCGCCCTGTTCCTCCGCGTCTTCCTCAACACCGAGGAGGCGATTCGTAACCGCCACGCTATTCGCCGTCTCTCGTTCCGAAAGGTCAAGTACCCGGTTGTAGTATGGGTGCAACTGTTGGCTCTCCGCGCGGCGATCCAGATGCTGGTATGACTCGTTCAGGGTCCGCACGGAGGTGCGGTAAACGGTGAACGTCGTTGTCACCGTCGTGGTTGTCGGCTGGCGGCTCAGGCGGGCCAGCTCGCGGCGCAGACGCTGACGGTTCGCGCGAACCCGTGCGTTGTGGGCATCCACTTGGCGGTTGTACCGATCCACCTCGGTCTTAAGTTGTCTCAGCCCCTGGTTGTAGCGACGAGCTGCCTGATTGTAGCGGTTGACCGCCTGTCGCTGCTTCTGCTGGGCCTGTTGCAGTTTGCTGCGAAGCTGTGATACTGAGTAGCGCGCCATCTTTCCATATCCTTTTCTCAGCCGTCCGGCGACCGTGTCCCGCCTCACGGCACCATACTCGCGAGGCTCAGGTTCCTGATCCGCCAGCCCATTGCCTCCACAGAGACATCGAATTGTTTTGCCAGGCCAGTGGCCACGTACTGGACCACGTATTCGAGGTAGTCATTGCGTGTCAGTCCCTGCTGGACTGCGACGCGACGAAGATCCTCGGCTCCTGCGAGCGCCTGCGTGAAGCGCGCCGTGAGTTCATCGCGGGGCATGAGGAGTGCCGCGGCGAACATATTTGCCTGCACTTCCGCCCGGCCCAGGGCATCCTCCGGCAGGTCCTCGTATAACTGCGCCCACTCCTCGATCGTGGTCGTTGCCGGCAGGGCATCGATCTCTGCCCGGTGCAGCTCGAAGTGGCCGAGTTCGTGGGCGAGCGAGAAGCGGAGTCGTGTTGCCGACTGGTTCTGGTCGTAGTAGACCTCGCTCCAATCGCGCGACGTGAACGCGTCGCCATTGATGCGTTGTTGAAGGCCAGGGACCGGGACCAGGTTCATCCCGAGCTTCACGTCCAGGACCGCATCGACGTCCACCGGAATGTCTGTCGCTCCGTACCGCCGGCGCGCGTCGTCTGCGGCTTCCTCGATTGCATCGCTCGGGCGGAACCTGATCTGGAACATGCTGGGTTCAACTCCTCCGGAGCAGCTCTGCGACTTCCAGCAGCTGGTCCTTGTTCAGCTTCTCACCACGCAGACTACGGAAGACTAGCGGCAACTTACCCACGAGGGCCTCGTCTTCGAGGATCTCGGATGGGATCCGGCCGCTTGCGATGTCGGCAAGGTCAAAGAAGACCTGCCAGTCATCGTCACCCGGCTTTAGGCCCAGCCAGCGCGCGAGTTCCTCGCGCTGCCGCTCTCCCAGAGGTGGCGGTCGCAGTCCTCGTTCCATCTTGCTCTGGTTACCGGGGTCAAGCTCATGTAGTTCACAGAAGGCTCGGAGCGAGTATCCCTGTCGTCGGCGGAGCTCCTTGATGAACTCTCCAAACGATGTGCCGGCCATGTGTCCTCTCTCCTGCGCAGTTGGGGTTCTACGCTGTGTGAATCCGGGGTCGACTATAGCCTCCTTTCGCTAAGAAGTCCCGGTTTCCCGGGCTTGTTGTCGAAATATAACAACGTTGTCGTGCAAAGACAACCCCGGGGCCCCAGGGCGAAGTTACCTACCCGGACGTTCCCACCCGCCATCCGTCCCTGCTACGGTGGAAGGAGCACCCCGCTCCTTCACAACCCCTGCAGAAAGGATGGCTGCCGTGTGCAACCCGGACAAGCACGCCTTCTACCACGTCAAGCTGGTCCGCGAGGGCCGCCCAGCCTATAGCCCGCCGATCACCGCCCCGTTGGATGCCGTCAGCTTCTTCCGC
>JAUYMQ010000229.1 GCA_030698575.1 Deltaproteobacteria bacterium | reverse complement strand
TGCGAGATGAAGATCACACCGACGCACTCGTAGAGCGCCGTGCCGTCCATGTTGATGGTCGCGCCCATGGGGATGACGAAGCTGGAAATGCGATTGCTTACCCCCACCTCCTTCTCGACGGTGCGCAGCGTCACCGGGAGGGTGGCCGCCGAGCTGCTCGTCGAGAAGGCCGTGACCATCGCGTCGGTCATGTTGCGGAAGTGGACCCAGGGTTTGATTCGCGCGAGGAGCCAGAGCAGGAGCGGCAGCGTCACGACCAGGTGGATCGTCAGCCCCACCGCGATGGTGACCATGTAAAGGCCCAGGGCCCGGAAGGTGTCGAACCCCGATCCCGCGACCGCCTGGGCCATGAGCCCGAACACGCCGATCGGCGCCAGCCGGATGATCCAGCCCGTCATGGTCATGATGAGATCGAAGGCGGCGTTGACGATCTCGGTGAGCCGCTCGCGATGGTAGTCGCCGATGCGGGTGAGCGCCGCGCCGACCATGATGGCGAAGAAGATGATCCCCAGCATGTCGCCGGTCGCCATCGCCTCGATGGGATTCAACGGAACGAGCCGGAGGAAGATCTCCAGGAGGCTCTTCGGGGTCTCGATCTCGGGCATCTCTGCCCGGACTGCGCTGCCGATGCTGGCGCCCACGCCTGGCTCGAGAAGATTCACCAGGAGCAGCCCGACGAGGATGGCGAGGAGGCTGGAGAGAACGTAGTAGCCGACGGTCTTGAGGCCGAGGCGGCCGAGGCTCCGCCCGCCGCCCACCGACGCCACGCCGCTCACCACACTGGCGAAGATGAGCGGAACGATGATCATCCGGAGGAGGCGGACGAAGAGCGTCCCCATCCACCCGACCCAGGGCAGGGCGGCCTCGCCGAAGATCAGGCCGACGGTGGCGCCCGCCACCATCGCGGCGAGGATCTGCACGTGGAGCTGCTCGTGAAAACGTTTCTCCGCGGCGGGAGCTTCAGCGGCCATGGCGCCACAGGGTACGCCCTGGCTCACGCCGGAAGCAAGTAGCGCCCGCCCGGTGCAGCCTGGTTCAGCCCGCGTGCTTCTTCTTGAGCAGTGTTGCCAGTTTCACGAGCGGCGCCAAGGCGTCGTCGACTTCCTCCTCGCTGACGACGCGCACGTCGTGCAGGTGGAGGAGGTTCACCATGCGGCGTTGCAGATCGATCTCGACGCCCCGCAGCTCCTTGCGCAGTTCACCGTAACGCACCTCAGTCCTCTTGAGCCCCCTCTCGGCCAGATGGGCCTCGCGCCGGGCGAGCCGCAGGAACAGGAGCGCGCCGGCCAGCGCGCCGCCGAGCACGAGCGCCGCGGTTGTGAGCGCGAAGGTCGTGAACTTCAGCGCCGCTGAGCTCGAGCGCTCGTCGGCCAGCGCTTTCTCCAGGTCCGCCGTCGCGGCCACGCGCTGCTCGAGAGCCGCGTTTGCCCCGGTGGCCTCGCGCAGCTTTGATTCCGTCTCCGACAGGCGCTTCAGCGCCGCGTCGACGCGGGATACGGGCACGAAAGGCGCGCGCACCACGTCGCCCGGATTGAGCCCTTTGCGCGTAAGCCCGGGGTTCGCGGACATGAGCGCTTCGGTGGGGAACATCCGGCCGCGAAGAACCGACCAGGAGTCGCCCGGCTGGACCGTTTCCGACATCTGGCGCGAGGCCCCGTCCGAGGGGATCGCCGCTGCCCGCGCCGCCGGGGCGATGGCGAGCAAGAGTGCGAAGGCCAGGGCAGCGCCCATCAGCGCGAGGACGGTCCCGCGCCGGTGCAAGGGGATGCGAATGCTTTCCATGTTCTCCTCCTCCCCCCGATCCCGAAAAACACAAAGGCCCCGCCGACCGTTATGGTCTGCACGGGACCTCTCACCCCTTGTCAGTATCCTGCGCGATATCTTGCGCGACACCCTGCGCGACACACGAGGCGGCCCGGCTGCGACGGGCCGACACTCTCAACGCACGTTCAGGCTAGCACAGGCCGCCTGCGCCGGAAAGAATTTTTAGAGTTGCGGACTGCGCTGATTCTGCCCGCCGGCCGGGCGAATCCCGATTCCGGGACAAAAGTTTTCGACCTGATCTCGCGCGAAGGAGCTGAAGGAAGCCGGGCTGAACCGCCGGAGGCTGGATCTGTCTAGCCGTCGACGACGGGGAGGACGGATGCGGGGCGGCGCGTGTCGATGTCGATGGCGACGCACACCTCGTCGCAGTCGTCGTACTTCTGGCAGTACATGCAGTCGCGCCAGATCTTCTCGGGCATTCCCTGCTTGTCGGAAAGATGAAAACCTTGCTTCTCGAAAAAGGGCGCCTCGTAGGTAAGCGCGAAGACACGCCCGATGCCCAGGGCCGCGGCCTCCTCGAGCTGGTAGTGCACAAGCCCGGCGCCCAGTCCCCGCCGGGTGAAGGCTTCGTCCACGGCAAGCGATTTGATCTCCGCCAGATCCGGGGCGTAGACGTGCAGCGCCGAGCAGGCCACGGCGCGCCCGCCGTCCTCCGCCATGCTGAAGCAGCGTATGTGCTCGGCGATGTCTTCAAGGGATCGGTGCAGCATTCGCTCCTTGCGGGCGTAATGCTCCACGAGGCGGTGAATGACGGGCACGTCGGCCTGGGTGGCCTTACGAATCATTATTTCTCAGGCCACGGGAGAGTATGCGCTGGATCTCCGCCAGATCCTGGAAGCGGGGCCCCTGCTCATACAGCGTGGTGGACTTGCCCTTTCCCACGCTCGACTGGTGGACCGTCAGTTGCCCGTTCGAGATGAGGAACAGAAGCGCGTTTTTGAACACGACCGGATTCTTCGACTCGGGCCGGTGGACCTCCTTGAGCATAAAGAACTTGTTGAAGGTGAGGCCGATCTCCGAGAGAAGCCGCTTCTCGGGCACGGGCCACTGTCGCTGGTTCGAGACGGCCTCGATCACGGCGAAGTAACCCTCCCGGAAGTTCGCGAGGATTCCGGCGTACAACGCCAGCTGTTCTCGCCCCTCCGGCGTCGGCGTGATGCCCTCGGCGTTCTCCCCGACGAGCTTCTCCGAGATGAAGTGGCCCAGGTAGATCTCGGCCCGGTTCTCCACGATCCTGTCATCGGGCAGGAAGAACTCGTACCGGAAAAGGCGCACCCACCAGAACAGATCCTTCCACAACTCCGTCCGCGTGATGCCGCGCTGAAGCGCCTGGCTGAGGATCGACGGCACCACGAGGAAATGGATGATGTTGTTCTTGTAGAAGTCGAGCGCGCACCTCTTCTTGTCGTCGAACGTGTAGACGACTTCCCGCGCATCTTTCAGCTCCCCGACCAGGTCGGATGAGATCAGGAACTGGACCATGCTTTCGAAATCCAGATCCTCCTGGGCCAGGGGTTCGCTCATGGGCGCGTGGCGCACTCGCAGCAGCGATCGCAGTGTGTGAACCGTCTCGAAGAACTCGTCCCGCCGGATGGCGTTCTTGGCATACGCCAGGAGGGCCGTGGCCGCCAGGGACGAGACCGTGGCGGTCACGTTCATGTTGATGGCGCGGAGCACGCGATAGGCCAGAACTTCGATGAAGGCGTGCCGCTCCTCCTCGCCCGTGTTGGCCTTGTAGGCGGCGCGGAAAGGCTCGAGGCGGTCCCCGACGGCTTCCCGGAGGGAAATAGGCTCTCCGAAATTCAGGTGGACCTTTCCGTAGCGGCGCTTCAGCACCGACCTCGCCTGCACTATCGACCTGATGCTCTCGCTCTCCTTCCTCTCTCCCTGCAGCTCGCGAACGTAGACTTTTTCCTCGGCCAGCCGCTCGTACGTGATCCCGACGGGGACGAAATAAAGGTCCCGCCGGATGCCCTCCAGATAGGCCTCGACGAGGATCGAGAGCATCCCGAGCTTCGGATTGAGAAGCTTTCCCGTGCGCGATCGGCCCCCTTCGATGAAGATTTCCTGCGTGTACCCATCCTTGATGAGGAAGGTGATGTACTTGTGGAACACCGTCTTGTAGAGCGCGTTGTCTCCGAAGCTCCGCCGCAGGAAGTAGGCGCCCGCTCCCCGGAACAGCGGCCCCAGTGGCCAGAAGGAGAGGTTGATCCCCGCGGCGATGTGCGGCGGCGACAGATGCGAATGGTAGAAGAGGCTCGATACGATCATGTAGTCAAAATGGCTGCGATGGCAGGGCAGCAGCACGAGCGGGTTCCGCTTGCCGAACTCGGTCACCTGCTCCAGCCCCGTGACCTCCAGGCCGCTGAAGGTGCGCCGGAACACCCAGTTGAAGATGAAGTCCAGGAAGGCGATGTAGGTGCCGTGGAAGTTCGCCGCGATTTCGATGAAATATGCGGCAGCGCGCCTGCGCACCTTGGCGACGTCCTCACCGGTCGCGTCCGCCACGCGATCGATCATGGCGCGGGTGTCGGGATCATCGACCACGATCTCGCGGATGGCGCGGCGCGGTTTGATGATCGGGCCGTGCACGACTTTTTCTTCACGGTAGAGGAAGATCTGCAGCATCCGGCGCACGCGCTTCACGATGGCGCCCTGGCCCTCGCGGCCCCGCTCCTCGATGAAGGCCTTCAGATCGACCGGCTTGCCGATCCTCACGAGCAGGTTGCTGTAGTTCAGCAGGAAGGTCACGAACTTCTTCGGGTCGGCCGGGCGCTCCTTCAGGCCGTAGAAAATTGACGAGAGGGCGGCGCGGCTCGATTGCTGGCGCGGCCTTGCGCGCCAGAAGACAGCCAGCGGCACGAAGAATATCCGCTGCTTGCCGCTCCACTGCATCCGCACCAGCTCGGCCATGTAGTCCTTCTCGCTCTCCTGCGCCTCGACTGCGTGGGAGCGCCGCATGTAGATTCCGAGCTTGGCGCCGCGCAGGTAGAGCAGCGGCGGTTTGCCCGCTTCGGCCAGCGCCACGAACCGCTGCCAGTGCGACTGAGGGTCGCTTCCGAGCCGCGTTTTCCGTAGGAAGGGGATGAATCGCCCCAGGAACACGGTAAGCTGCTCGCGTATCGGGCGGAGCGAGCCTGTAGCCTTGCCGTTCGAAATCTGCGACAGCGGAAGTCCCTCTCGCAGCAGCAGCATGTTCACCAGCAGCGTGTCGATGAGAGAGGGGTAGCGCATCACGTAAACGATGGTCCCCTCACGCGCGCGCTGCCGGATGAGTTCGACCTCGTCGGTATCCAGCTCGATGTGGCTCGAGACCTTCTTGCCGAACCACCAGGCCAGGCGGTTGAACCGTGTGAGCATGGCCGTCCATGGATCAGCGGGCGGGCCGTCCTCGGGAGGAGGCTTCGGCGTTTCTTTCAAGATTTCATCGTCCGGCTGGCGGTTACTCGATGACATGACTTTCGTCCGGTTCCGGTGGGCGCGGCGCGTGGATGGTTTCCGGTCGGCCGACGCTACGGCGGTCCGTCGGGGAATCGGCTCATTATACCCCAGGTCGACGTCGGAGTGAATCAAATTCATCCGGGCGTTGGCGCGCCGCGCGAGGCTTCGGCTATAATCGCCCGGCCCGCACTCGGGTGGGCGCCGGCGGGGCCGCCGGGTAACTCCCCATCGTGAAAAAGAGGTTTGCCATGACCGTCGTTTACGAAAAGAAGGATCACATCGCCTACGTCCGGCTGAACCGACCGGAGGCGAAGAACGCGCTCGATCCCGAAACGGTGGTGGCGCTCGCGAACGCCTGGGTGGATTTCCGGGACGACGACGACATGCGCGTGGCCATCGTGACCGGCACCGGCGACGCGTTCTGCTCCGGCGCCGATCTCGGAAAACTCATCCCCCTCATCACCGGCGCGCGCCAGCCTGAAACCGAGGCCGACAAGGCGCTCCAGGCAGATCCGACGCTTTCGCAGAAGGCGCTCCTCAGAGATTTCGAGCTCTGGAAGCCGGTCATCTCGGCGGTGAACGGCTACGCCCTTGCCGGGGGATGCGAACTGGTTCAGGCCACCGACATCCGCGTTGCTTCCGAGAAGGCCACCTTCGCGCTCACGGAAGCGAAGTGGGCGATCTTCCCGATGGGCGGCTCATCGGTGCGGCTGCCGCGTCAGATCCCCTACAGCCGGGCCATGGAGTATCTGCTGACCGGCGATCGGTGGGACGCGAAGGCGGCGCTCGACATGGGCTTCGTGAGCTACGTCGTGCCGGGAGACCAGCTCATGGCCAAGGCCGAGGAGATTGCGAAGAAGATCGCCGCGAACGGCCCGCTGGCCGTGAAAGCGATCAAGCAGGCGGTGGTCGAGAACCAGGGGCTGCCCGTGAAGGAGGCCCTGGCCCACGAGCTCGAGCTGGCCATGCCTGTGTTCATGTCCAAGGATGCGCGGGAGGGCCCTCGGGCCTTCAAGGAGAAGCGCCCGCCGAAGTTCGAGGGGCGCTGACCGCGATCCCCCAGCACAAGACGAAACACCTGACCCCTGTGGGCATCGCCGCTCACGGGGGTTTCGTTTGCGGGCGCCTCCCGCCGTATGTCATTGCGGGCGCCTCCCGCCGTATGTCATTGCGAGGAGCGTCCCATCGCATGTCATTGCGAGGAGCGTCCCATCGCATGTCATTGCGAGGAGCGAAGCGACGAAGCAATCCCCCCCAAGTTCGTTCAGGCGGTGCAGATCTCGAGGAGCGGGCAACCGGCGCACCGGCGGAGGTGACGCCGTGAGGGGCAGTGATCGAGAATACCCAGGCGCGAGATCGCGAAGTCGTACTTCACGGGGTCGGCGGGGTGAAGGCGGCGCAGCGCGTCGGTGATCTCGACGGCCATCTTCCAGTCGGGCGTCTTGCGGCGCGTGAGGCCGAGAAATCCCGAGATGCGCGCCACATGCGTGTCGAGCGGAATGACGAGCGCGGAGGGCGGCACGTCCCGCCACAGGCCGCAATCGATCCCGTCGTCCCTCCGCACCATCCACCGGAGATAGAGGTTCATCCGCTTGCAGGCGCTGCCGTCCGCGGGCGAGGAGAGCAGGTATCTCACCCCGGCTCCCGGCGGAAGCTCCGGCGCATAGGCCAGAAGCGCGCCGACGAATCGCCCGAGCGCTTCGCGCACCGTGGGCTCGCCGTCACTCCGGCAGCGAGTGAAGAGCGCACCGAGCGTGCCGTGATCGCGGAGCGCCGCCTGCAGGATCTCCGCGAGATCGGCCACATCCTTTCCCACGGTCCAGCGGTGCCGGAAGCTTGCCAGTCTCGCGCCGTCGCGCCGGGGTTCGAACGCGCGAACGAAGGCGGCGGGGTGTCCGTCCATGCGGGAGAACAGATCGTCGAGGCTCGCGAGGATGGCCTTCGCGTTGCCGTAGGCGAGCGCGGCGGCGAAGAATCCGCCGATCTCACGGTTGGCGCGGGAACGAAAGGCCAGCACGCGGTGCAGGGGGTCGGAGCCGAGGTAGCGCGCGTCGTAAGTGCGCGCGAGGCCTTCGAGCCGCGCGTGCAGGAGCGTCCAGTTCACCGCGCGATTTCGCCTCATTGCCGCCTTCATGGGCTAGATTGTAGCCTTCGCCCCGCCTTGTGAAACAGGGGCGCGCGCCTTGTTCGGAGAATGATATGCCGGAGAGCCACGATAAGTCTGCGCAACCTGCTACGGCCGCGCCGCGCCGCCGCTTCATGCGGACCGCCGTGGCCTTCTACGGGCTTCTCATGGCCGTGCCGCTCTGGTGGCAGGCGGCGAGCGAGGGGCCGGGCCTCTTTTATCCGGAGGGCTTCTCGGTTGCGGATACGGTGGGCGGTTTCGTCACCGGCGCCCTCGCGGGGCTGGGCGTGGTGGGTCTCTCGGCGCTCACGACGCAGTATACGCGCTGGGGGCGGGCGCTGGCCGACGCCTTCGCTGCGCTCCTGGGACGGCTCTCAGGCCGGGAGGTCTGGGCCCTCGCGCTTCTCTCCGGGTTCGGAGAGGAGATGTTCTTCCGCGGCTTCCTGCAGCCACGGCTGGGCCTCGTG
>JAUYMQ010000228.1 GCA_030698575.1 Deltaproteobacteria bacterium | reverse complement strand
CCCGCGTCCTCCTCCATGTGAATCCGCTCCAGCGCCACGATTCCCGGCACTCCGTCGAGATCGAGCGGGACGGCGCCGCCGACGCAGATGGGGGTCTCGTACTGGCTTATCTGATAGCCCTTGGGAAGGTCGGGATAGAAGTAGTTCTTGCGCGCGAAGACGGAGCTCTCGGCGATGCGGCTTCCGAGCGCGATGCCCAGACGCACGGCGAACTCGACCACCCGCCGGTTGAGCACAGGCAGGACGCCCGGAAGTCCGAGGCAGACCGGGCAGGTGTTGGCGTTGGGCTCAGCGCCGAACCGCGTGCTGCAGCCGCAGAAGATCTTCGAGTTCGTCTTCAACTGGGCGTGGACCTCGAGGCCCACGACGAGTTCGTAACTCATATCGCTGCTCATCATGCCGCCCCGCCGGGCGGGCGGCGTCCCCAGTCCGTCTCGCGGCAGTAGCGGACCACGCGGCCGAAGTAGCGATCGAGGGGCGGCGGCGCGATCCCCGTGCCGCGAAGCGCTTCGCGGGCGTTCGACGTGTCGAAGTGTTTCCGCGTCGTCAGGTAGGGAAGATAGACCTCCAGCTTCGCGATCACCTCCCGCCCCCGCGCGCCGTAGGCCGCCTTCAGGAGAGGTTTCAGGAGGAGGTGGAACATCGCGTGGGGAACGAAGCGGACGGCTCTGACCGCGGGCGCTTCCGCGCTCCGTGACTCGTTCAGGAATCGGACCGCCAGCCGCGCGATGTTTCCGATCGATTCGACCTGCTCCCCGGCCGTCAGGTGGAATGTCCGGCCGGCCGCCGCCCGCTGAAGGAGCAGGTGGTTCATGGCATCGGCCACATAATCGACCGGCACGAGATCGATGGGCGTTGCGGGTGATCCGGGAAGCACCCGGAGGAGCCCGCGCGACAGGAGCTTCAGCGGGTAGTAGATGACGTTGAAGGTGCGAGTCCTTCCCGTTCCGGAATCGCCGATGATGGCGCAGGGACGCACCACGGTTGCGGGGATTTCGCCCATGCGCGCCCGCACGTCGATCTCGGCGCGGCATTTCGTCGACTCGTAGGAGTTCACGAAGCGCTGATCCGCCCACAAGTCGTCTTCGAGTATCCGGCCGTTTCGATTGCCGCTAACGTAGGCGGTGCTGACGTGCAGGTAGCGTTCGAGCCGGGAGCGGGACGCCAGAAGGGCCAGCGCCAGAACTTCCCGGGTCCCCTGAACGTTGACCGCCGAGGCCTCATCGAGAGGCTGGTCGAAGCGGGTGGTGGCCGCCGAGTGAACGATGTGGGTCACTTCCTTTCCCAGCGCTTCGAATGTGGAGGGATCGAGGCCGAGCCGGGGGAGGGTCACGTCGCCGCGCAGCGCGCTCACGCGGCGGCGGGCAAGGTGCAGATCGGCCTCCTTGAAAAGAAAGCTCAGCGTCTCGTCGAGCCGGTGGGCGGCCTCTGCGTCGCTGCGTGCCCGGACCAGCACCTTGACGACCCCGTCGCCGTCGTTGTTCAGCAGGCGCGGGATCATCTCACCCCCGACGAGTCCGGTCCCCCCGGTGACGAACGTGACGCGCAATGCTTCTCCTCCCCATTTTCCGGCTCAGGCCGGCTCGGGCCGGCGGCGGTGCCATTCGTGGGCCTGTTCGTAGGCGTGCGCCACGCGCAGGATCGTCCCCTCCGCGAGTGGCCGCGCGAGGATCTGGAGCCCGATGGGCAGGCCCTCGCGGGTGAAGCCGCAGGGGAGCGAGAGCCCCGGAATTCCTGCGAGGTTCACCGGGATCGTGAAGACGTCCGACATGTACATGGTGAGCGGATCGTCGATCTTTTCTCCGATGCGGAAAGCCGCGGTGGGCGCAACCGGGGTGAGGAGCACGTCGCATTCGCGGAAGCTCTCCTCGAACTCGCGGCGGATGAGCGAGCGGACGCTCGTGGCCTTGCGGTAGTACGCGTCGTAATAACCCGAAGAGAGCGCGTAGGTTCCGAGCATGATCCGCCGCTTCACCTCCGCGCCAAATCCCTCCGAGCGCGTCCTCACGTACATGTCGAGCAGATCGACGGCTTCCGCGGTGCGATAGCCGTACTTCACGCCGTCGTAGCGCGCGAGGTTCGAGGAGGCCTCGGCCGGGGCGATGAGATAGTAGGCCGCGACCGCGTAAGGGGTCGTCGCGAGGCTCACCTCGCGCGTCTTGGCGCCCATCGACTGGAGGCTTTCGGCCGCGCCGCGCACCGCCGCAAGCACTTCCGGATCGGTCCCCTCGCCGAAGTATTCCCGGGGAAGGCCGATCGTGAGATCGGAAAGCCCTTCCCGCAGCGACGCCTCGTAGTCGGGAACCGCCTCCGGGATCGAGGTTGAATCGCGCGGATCGTGCCCCGCAATGGCCCGAAGCAGTATCGCGCAATCCGTCACGTCTTTCGTGAGCGGCCCTACCTGGTCGAGGCTGGACGCGAAGGCCACGACCCCGTAGCGCGAAACCCGCCCGTAGGTCGGTTTCATGCCCACAACACCGCAGTTGGCGGCGGGCTGACGCACGCTTCCGCCGGTATCGGTGCCGAGGGCGCCGAGGCACTCCCCGGCAGCCACGGCGGCGGCGCTCCCCCCCGATGAGCCCCCGGGTACCCGTTCGAGATCCCAGGGGTTTCGCGTGGGCCCGAAGGCGGAGTTCTCGCAGGACGAGCCCATCGCGAACTCGTCCATGTTCGTCTTCCCCACCAGCACCGCACCAGCTTCCGCGAGGCGCTCGACCACGGTGGCGTTATAAGGGGGAACGAAGTTCTCGAGGATCCGTGACCCGCAGGTCGTGCGGACGCCCTTCGTGCAAAAGATGTCCTTCAGGGCGATCGGAACGCCGGCGAGCGGTCCCAGCGGCTCGCCGCGCCCGCGCGCCTCGTCCACCCGCGCCGCCTGTGCGCGCGCGGCGTCGGCGGTCACGCTGAGATAGGCCTTCACCTTCCCGTCCAGCGCTTCAATGCGGCCGAGAACGGCTTCCAGAAGCGCCGTGGCGGTGAACTCACCACGGACGATTCCGTCGCGGGCCTCGTGGATGGTCAGGCTGTGAAGAGACATGTCGGCATGGGTCGTCACGATCACTCGGCGGCTCAGATGATTTTCGGGACCTTGAAGAAGTTCCCGCTCCGATCCGGCGCGTTAGAGAGGCTCTCGTCGACTTCGAGCGAGGGCGTCGTGCGGTCTTCCCGGAAGGCGGTTTCGAGAGGGATAACGTGGGCCATGGGCTCCGCGCCCGCAGTGTCAAGCTCGTTCAGCTTGTCCGCGTAAGTCAGAATGTCGTCGAGCTGCCGCGCGTAGCGATCTACCTCGTCCTCGCTCAGAGCGAGTCGCGCCAGATTGGCCACGTGCAGGACTTCCTCGCGGGTGATCTTCGACATGGGCCTCTCGGGTCTGGGGATGTTGATTCCAGAGCGCGCCTAGTCCTTCTTGAAGTACTGGAGAATCGCCCCGATGACGTTGTCCTCCGATCCGGAAAGCTGCTCAAGCTCCCCCCGGTCGAGGAAAACTCCTCCGCAATCTTCGCACCGGTCGATGGAAACATCGCGGAAGGCCACCTCGTGAAGCTCGCTTCCGCACTTCGGACAGCGCATCCAGTGAAGCGCCTTCAGTTTTTCGCGCTCCTCGTGGCCCTTCTTGATATTCGTCTGCTCCCTGCGCTTCAGCTCCTCGCGAGCGAAGTATTCCTCTTCCGCGGTGCTGGGCTTCTTGGCGTCGCTCACTGTCGACTCCCCTGATTATCTGGAACGTGATGTGGTTTCCGGGCCGGCGCCGGCGCCCGACGGTGGGGCCGGCGGGGGTAGGCACTATACGATCTCGAGCTCCGAGTACGCCAGCATCAAGGTCCGGGTTCCGCCCCGCTGGAATCGAACCACCACGCGGGTCCGCCGCCCTTCTCCTTCGAGCCGCTCGACCGTGCCGAGACCGAGATTGGGATGCGAAACCTGGGCGCCTGGCTCCAGCGCCGGCACTCCGGGATTCTCCGCGCCCTGCTCATCGCCGTAGTCGCTCGATTGATCGTAGCTGTAATCAATCACGCGCTCCCCGTCCTGCGGCTTCCTTCGCAGCGGCCGGGATGAAGAGGCGCCGGGCCGATGGATCACCGGGCGCGCGGGCGATCGCTCTGGCGCGGCCCACCCGCGATCCGCGGCTACCTGCGAATC
>JAUYMQ010000220.1 GCA_030698575.1 Deltaproteobacteria bacterium | reverse complement strand
CTCGAGGAGAAGCTCGCCGTCATCCTTCGCCATCCCGCCCGCGCCGCCGCCGCTGGCCGGACCGACGCCGGCGTGCACGCGCGCGGGCAGGTGGTCTGCTTCTCCACTGACGCATCCCTTCCGCCCGAGCGGATCCGCAAGGCGCTCAACGCGCTGCTTCCAGAGGATATCGCCGTGCTGGCCGCCGAGGACGCGCCACCGGAGTTCGACCCGCGCCGCGACGCGCGGGGCAAGCACTACCGCTACCTTCTCTGGTGCCATCCGGCGCGCTCGCCGCTCCTGCGGCACCGGGCCTGGCACCAGCGTGAGCCGCTCGACCAGCAGGCAATGCGGCAGGCGGCGAAAACGCTCCTCGGTGAGCACGATTTCAGCGCCTTCCGCGCTTCGGGGTGCGAGGCCCGGAGCGCCGTCAGAAACCTCCGGCTACTCGAAATCAGCCGCTGGGAGACCTCCGATGCGGCGCCGGTCGCCGCGGAGTGCGTGGTGGAGGGCGGCCCGGGATGGGGGCTCGTCGCCTTCGATCTCGAGGCCACGGCCTTTCTCCGCTACATGGTGCGCAACATTGTTGGGACGATGGTCGAGGTGGGGCTGGGCCGGATGGACCCCGCGGAGGTGCCCCGGGTGCTCGAGGGCCGCGATCGCACCCGGGCCGGCCGCACGGCCCCTGCCCGGGGGCTGACGCTCATCCGGGTCGACTACTAGAGGGACAGTCCCCCTTTCCGCCCGTCCCGGCAGCCTCTCGCCAGCAGAGGCGGAAAGGGGGACTGTCCCTCTCTTGACATACCTGTATTTGGCGGGTATTTTGCCCGACTCGCTCATCCCCGCGGCAGCCCGCTGCCTCACGGTGGGCGCCCCGGCCCGTGAAAATCGTTTTGCTTCCGCGGGTCTCCAGAAAACCCTTCAAGCGGCAGGATACCATCGGGCCATGAAGACCTTCTCCGCCAAGCCGGGCGAAGTGCCCCAGAACTGGCACACGATCAATGTGGAGGGGAAGGTCCTCGGGCGCATAGCCACGCAGATCGCCGATATTCTGCGCGGCAAGACCAAGCCCACCTATACCCCGCACACGGACACCGGGGACTTCGTCGTCGTGGTCAACGCCGAGAAGGTGCGCCTCACGGGGAAGAAGTGGACCGACAAGATGTACTCGCACCACACGCGCTATCCCGGCGGGCTCAAGCGGATCACCGCGGAGAAGCAGCGCGAGAAAGACCCGACCATCATCATTCACGAGGCGGTCTGGGGAATGATGCCGAAAACGAAGCTCGGCCGGGCGCAGATCAAGAAGCTCAAAATCTACGCCGGTGCGGAGCATCCCCACGAGGCGCAGCAGCCCCAGCCGAGAGAGGTCTAGGAACGCATGGCCGAAGCAATGTCCGTGTACCGCACCACCGGCAAGCGAAAGACCGCCGTTGCGCGAGTCACGCTGAAGGTCGGTGACGGCAAGTTCATCGTGAACACCAAGCCTCTCGAAGATTACTTCGGCGGGCGCGAGACGGCCAAGATGATCATCAAGCAGCCCCTCGAGATCACCAACACACTCGGCAAGTACGACATCGACGTGAAGGTGCGCGGTGGCGGCATGAGCGGCGCGGCCGACGCCATCAAGCACGGCATCACCCGAGCCCTGATGATCATCGACCCGGGTTTCCGCATCCCGCTCAAGCGGGCAGGCTTCGTGACGCGCGACAGCCGGATCAAGGAACGCAAGAAGTACGGACAGCGCGGCGCCCGCGCCCGTTACCAGTTCAGCAAGCGCTGATTGTCCGGACCTTTCACTTCGAGGGCCTCGCAGCGCGAGGCCCTTTTTCATTGGTGCGGCGGGCGTTCGTGATACACTCCGCCCCCGAAGCACGTCCCAGCCTGGAGGACTTGATGGCGCGCGTCGCGATCGCGGGTGCAAGCGGCTACACGGGCATCGAGCTGCTGCGTATCCTCCTCAGGCATCCCGGCGTCGAGGTCACCGCCGTGACCAGCGAGAAGCACGACGGCCGGCCGATCACCGACGTCTTCCCGGGCCTCACGGGGGCCACAGGGCTCGTCTGCCGAGCCCTCGACCCGGCCGCCCTGGCGAAGACGGCCGATCTCGTTTTTACCGCCCTCCCGCACGGCACCTCGATGGAGGCGGTGGGCGCCATCCACGACGCCGGGAAACGCGTGGTGGACCTCTCCGCCGACTTCCGCCTGCGTGACCGCGCCCTCTTCGAGGCCACCTACGGGCCCCACAGCCGGCCCGATCTGCTCGGCAAGGCGGTCTACGGCGTCCCGGAACTGCACCGCGAGGCGATCGGCAGGGCCGCCCTCGTGGCGAATCCCGGCTGCTATCCCATGGGCGCGATCCTCGCGCTTGCTCCGCTTCTGCGGGAGGACCTCATCGAGCCGAATGAGATCATCGTCGACGCCAAGTCCGGCGTTTCGGGAGCCGGGCGCGGCGCCGTGGTGGACAATCTCTTCTCGGAGGTGAGCGGCAGCGTGAAGGCCTACAAGGTGGGTGAGCACCGGCACATGCCCGAGATCGAGCAGGCGCTGAGCGCTGCGGCGGGCAACCCCATTGTCATCAGCTTCACGCCCCATCTCATCCCGATGGACCGGGGCATCCTCTCGACCATCTACGTTCGCCCGCGGAAGGGCGCGCGCCTCGCCGAGGCCTACGAGGCGGCCTACAAGGGCGAGCCCTTCGTGCGCGTTCTTCCCGACGGGATCGTGCCCGCGACCGGGCACGTGCTCGGTTCGAACCTCTGCTTCATCGGCTACAAGGACGACCCGCGCACGGGCAGGTGCGTGATCGTCACGGCGATCGACAACCTCGTGAAGGGGGCCTCCGGCGTCGCCGTCCAGAACATGAACCTCATGCTCGGTCTCGACGAGACCGCCGGCCTGACGCAGCTCCCCCTGTTCCCTTGAGTGTCAACTGTCCCGTGTGGTGTAGACAAATGGTGCGATCTGTTAGTGGGCCGTGGACCACCCTGCTGTCTATCTTCTGCTTTCTCGGACTTGGAACGGTCGCTGTGCAGTTCTCTGGCTGTCGTGCCTATCGAGCCCCTGATCCGTTGAAGCCGAGCGAAGAACGTTTGCTGTCGGAAAACTCCTTCCCGAGGTTGATCGCCGCAGTCTGGTATCCCGATGCGCCCACCCGTGGATGGACTGATCCTCGAATAAGGCTTCGAACGAGAGCCGATCTGCTGTTGCTCGCCCTCCGGCGGACGGGGTTGTTCAAGGAGGTGGGTTTTGACGACGAACTTCGAGTCGAGCCGAATTTGATCTTTTTTGCACTTCTCGATTCCCACTACCACCCGGAGGTCAAGCTAGCGAACGACTGCGATGGGATTCCTGGCTGGTTGTTCCTTGCGACGCCGGCCTGCGTCGGAGAA
>JAUYMQ010000211.1 GCA_030698575.1 Deltaproteobacteria bacterium | reverse complement strand
GGGGCCGGCGGGGGTAGGCACTATACGATCTCAAGCTCCGAGTACGCCAGCATCAAGGTCCGGGTTCCGCCGCGCTCGAATCGAACCACCACGCGGGTTCGCCGTCCTTCGCCTTCGAGCCGCTCAACGGTGCCGCGCCCGAGATTGGGATGCGAAACCCGGTCGCCCGCCTCCAGCGCCGGCACGCCGGCATTCCCGTCGCCCGGCTCATCGCCGTAGTCGCTCGATTGATCAAAACTGTAATCGATCACGCGCTCGCCGTCCTGCGGCTTCCTTCGCAGCGGCCGGGATGAAGAGGCGCCGGGCCGATGGATCACCGGGCGCGCGGGCGATCGCTCTGGCGCGGCCCACCCGCGATCCGCGGCTACCTGCGAATCGAGGAGTTCCTCCGGGATCTCCGCCAGGAAGCGGGACGGATCGTTGAACCGAAGGCTTCCGAATACGCGGCGCGACACGGCGTGGCTCAGATAGAGACGGTCCTTCGCGCGGGTCATGCCGACGTAGCATAGCCGCCGCTCCTCCTCGACCGCTTCCGGATCGTCCCGGGAGAGGCTGTGGGGGAATAGGGTTTCTTCCATCCCCAGCATGAACACCACGGGAAACTCGAGGCCCTTGGCGGAATGGACCGTCATGAGCACGACGCGGTCGGCGGTCTCGTCCAGGCTGTCGACGTCGGCTACGAGCGAGATCTGATCCAGATAGATCCCCAGGGTCGCATCGGGCGTGTTCTCCTCAAAGGCATAGATGCTGGTGACCAGCTCGTCGATGTTCTCGATGCGGGACAGGCTCTCGGGCGTGTCCTGATGGCGAAGCTTGTCGACGTAGCCGCTGCGGGCGATGATCTGCTGTAGAAGGGCGCTCGGAAGGAGCGTACCCGCCTCCTTTTGCAGCTCGCGGAGTGACGCCAGAAAATCCCCCACCTTCCGCCGGGCCGCTGCACCGGTCCTCTCATCCTCGACCAGGGCGCGGAGCGCGTCGGCGAGGTGCAGGCCCCTCTCGCGGGCCAGATCTTCTGCGCGCGCAATGGTGGTCTTGCCGATGCCTCGCGGGGGCGAATTTATGATTCGTTTCAGTCCCACGGCGTCGAGCGGATTGTGCAGCACCCGCATGTAGGCGAGCAGATCCTTGACCTCGGCGCGGGCGTAGAACTTCACCCCCCCCACGACGGTGTAGGCGTAATTATCCGCGAGCAGGCACTCCTCGATCACGCGCGACTGGGCGTTGGTGCGGTAAAAGATGGCGAAATCTCCGGCCCGGAAACCCTCGCGCCGCAGCTTGCCGATCTCCCTCACGACGTAGCGAGCCTCCTCGAACTCGTTCGGCGCCTGGTAGAGGGTTGCCGGATGCCCCCCTGAACGGGAGGTCCAGAGCGACTTCTCGCGCCGCCTCCGGTTTCGGGCCACCACCGCCCCCGCCGCCTGCAGGATGGCGTTGGTCGAACGGTAATTCTCCTCGAGCTTCACCACGTGCGCGCCGGGGAAATCTTTCTCGAAGTCGAGGATGTTGCGGATCGTGGCCCCCCGCCAGGAGTAGATGTTCTGATCCTCATCCCCGACGCAGCAGAGATTCTGTTGCCCTGCGGCGAGAAGGCGCACAAGCCGGTACTGCGCCATGTTGGTGTCCTGGTATTCGTCGACCAGCACGTGTTCCCACTTCTCACGATACCACTCGACGACTTTCGGGAAACGCTCGAAGAGCATCACGGTCAGGCGGATTAAATCGCCGAAATCGAGCGCGTTGTTCTCACGGAGGAGTTGCTGGTAGACCTCGTAGACGCGGGTCACCTGCGGGCCGAAGGCGCGGTCAGCGCTGGCGGCAAGCCCCTCGGGACCGAGGCAGTCGTTCTTGGCGCGATCGATCTGCCAGCGCATGGCGCTCGGGGTGTAAATCTTCTCGTCGAGATCGCAACGCCGCAGCGCTTCCTTGGCGAGGCTCTCGGTGTCCTTTTCGTCGTAGATGACGAACCCGGGTGAGTAACCGAGGTGATGGATATCCTTTCTGAGGATCCGCGTGCAGGTGGAGTGAAAGGTTCCGACCCAGAGATCGCCGGCCGCGGTTCCCAGGAGCGCCCGCGCGCGGTTTTTCATCTCCCCTGCCGCCTTGTTCGTGAAAGTGGTCGCGAGAATGCGCCCGGGATCAACGCCGAGATGGCGGACAAGGTATGCGATGCGATAGGTGAGCACCCGGGTCTTGCCACTTCCTGCGCCAGCCACGATGAGCAGCGGGCCGCCCCCGTACGTCACCGCTTCCCGCTGGGGCGGGTTGAGCTGATCGAGGAACTCAGTTCCGCTCATCCGGTTCATCATCGATCGGTTCGATCCTTAACTGCGGCGCCCTCGCCGGCAGGCTTGCCGGGGCCAGGCTCGCCGGAGGGAGGCGCTGGCGACCGCAATTGCAGCAGGGCCTTGTTGTAGGCGATCAGGATGTCGCGCCGCGAAAGCATGCCCACGACACGCCTGGGATCGTCGGCGGCAACCACGGGGATCTGCTCGAAGTCGCGGGAGGCGACGCGCTGCAACGCCACGTCTAGATCGTCCCGCTCCGTCACCGTCACCACGTCGGAGTTCATCAGTTCCCGCACGATGATGACGTCCTCCAGCCCCTGCTCGAGGGCGACTTCCTTGTAGTCCTGGAAGCTGATCACACCCGAGAGTTTGCCGTCGGCGTTGAGGACCGGAAAGTCACCATAGCGGGTGTGTGAAACGAACTCCAGAAGCTCTCCGAACTTCATGCTCTCCTGAACGCAGGTGACTTGCCGATTCATGACGCCCGACACCTTGAGGGCCCGCAGGACGTGAACCTCCCGACCCGCACGGATGTCGATGCCGCGCCTGGCGAGCTTCATCGTATAGATCGACTCGCGCGCGTACCGCCGTGTGATGATGGCGCTGATGGAGCAGGCGATCATCACCGGGAGGATCGTCTGATAGCTGTTGGTGACCTCGAAGGCCAGCAGCAGCGCCGTGAGAGGCGCCTGGGCCGCTCCCGCCAGAACCGCTCCCATGCCGACCAGCGCGTATGCGCCGGGAGATCCCGTGTGCGCGGGAAAGAGAATCTGAGCCAGCTGCCCGAAGGCCCCGCCCAGCGCCACGCCGAGAAACAGCGCCGGAGCGAAGGTGCCGCCCGACCCCCCCGAGCCAACGGTGATGGAGGTCGCGACAAGCTTCAGAACGATGAGGGAGCAGAGCAGCATCCAGGGCAGGCGATCGAAAAGCGCCGCCGTCATGACCGAATAGCCGCCCCCCATCACGTGCGGCACGGCAAGACCGATGAGTCCGACCATCAGCCCGCCAATTGCAGCCTTCAGCGGCTCCCAGACCCTGAGCCGCGTGAAGCTGTCCTCGGAATGCTCCAGCGCCCGGATGAAGGCGACTGAAAGAAGCCCCGCCAGGATCCCCAGCACCATGAAAAGAGGCACTTCGATGAACAGCGATTCGAACTTGTAGGCCGGCGCTTCGAAAGAGGGGTAGTTGCCGAGCTGGGACTGGGCAACGACGGTGCCCATGACCGATGCAAGCACAATTGGCGCAAAAGTCGCCAAACCGAAATCGCCGAGTATCACTTCGAGCGAGAAGATCGCCCCTGCGATGGGCGCGTTGAAGATCGCCGCGATTCCCGCTGCCGCGCCGCAACCGGCCAGTGTGGTGAGCTGGCGGGAGTTCGCGCCGAAGACCTGGCCGATTTTCGAAGCGATCGCCGCCCCGATCTGCACGATCGGCCCCTCGCGCCCCACGGCTCCGCCAGAACCGAGCGTGAAGGCCGACGCGAGGGTCTTGACGAGGGCCACCCGCCCGCGGATGACGCCCCCCTCGAGCGCGATGGCCTCCATGACTTCGGAAACGCCGTGACCCCGGGCCTCGGGCGCCAGGAACTGTATCGCCATGCCCGCCGCCAGGCCGCCCAGCGCCGGCACCAGGACGATCCGGTACCAGGGAGTATACTGCAGAACCTCGAAGAGCTTTCCGGACTCGCCGAAGAAGGCGACCTGCATCAGTTCAATCAACAGGATGAAGAGCACCGCGGCATAACCCACCACGACACCCGTCCCCATGCCGAGGAGGAGCATCTGAGTCTGTTCGGATAGTTTGATTCGCCTGTGGATCCGAAGGCGCATCGAGGCTCCGGCGGGAGGAAACCTCAATCTAGCCGCAACCCGGGTCGATCACAACAAGCAGGGATCTTGGGAGCTGCGGTACACTTACGGGCCGGAGTGCGGTGTGACCATGACATTCCTGAGAATTCTCTTCGTAAGCACGATCCTCACCCGTTGCCCCTGCTGCGGGAAAGGACGTCTCTTCCGCGGCTGGTTCGCGTTCCTTCCGGCCTGTCCCCGCTGCGGACTGGTGTACGAGCAATGGGTGGGCGACTGGACCACGCCGACCTGGATCGCGCATTCGATCGGCTTCCTCGGCGCGCTCGCCATTTTCATCTGGATGTTCGTCACCGGCACGGGCATGAACGGCCCGATCCCACCTGAATTCTCTGTCGCGCTCATCGCCGGCCTTCTCTCGCTTCTCGCCCTGCGGCCTTCGAAGGCCCTCTGGCTCGGCTTCATGTACTGGGCAGGGGGGGTCGAAGTTTCGGCGCGCACGCGCGCACGCCTCCACTGGTCCGCCGCCGCCGATCCGCGCCCGGACTCCCGCCGGATGATTCACGAAGCGGAAAGCCGCGCCCGGCGTCCCGCCCCCCGCGCCTCCCCCGTCTACATCCGGGGCGGCGGGCTTTATCCCTTCGTGCGCGATCTTTTGTTCCCGCGGCCCCGCCGCCGTTAGGCCTCCGCTCCCGGCTACCCCGCCCCGCCCTTAAGTCCCCGCCCGATCAGGCCGATCTTATTGATGCGATTGACCCCCGGCCCGCAGTTCGGCTGGGCGGGAAAGCCCGTTCGGCCACGCGGGGAAACCCGCTTGGGAGGTAGCCGTGAAGACTCTGGTGAAGTTTATTCTGTTCCTCGTTCTCGTCGCCTTCGCCGTCGAGTTCACGACGAAGGGTGAGCAAGGAGCCTTTGGAGGCGTGCTTGTGAAGATGGGCGTGGTGAAGTCCGGCGAGAACACTACGCTGAAGGACCGCGTCGAGCACAGCATGGACAGAGCGAAGAACAGCGATACAAAGCGTTACGAAGATGCCGACAATATCGCGACCACCGGCAACTGATCTGCCGGCGGTGGTGCGCCCCTAGATGCGGAGAACGATCTTTCCGAAGTGCGCGTTCGATTCCATGAGACGATGAGCGTCGGCGACCCCGTCCAGATCGAAGATCCGATCAACCACCGGCACGAGTGAGCCGTCGGCGAGGCCCGGCAGAACGTCGGCCTCGAGCTGGCGCGCGAGTCGCGCCTTGTACTCCACCGGCCGCGCGCGCAGCGTTGTGGCCTGAATGGAGAGCCGCTTCCCGAGCATCAGCCCCAGATTGATCTCGCTCTGCAGTCCGCCCATGGCGCCTATGATGACAAGGCGCCCATCGGGGGCCAGGCACTTCAGATTTCCTTCGAGGTAAGCAGCTCCGATGATGTCCAGAATGACGTTCACACCCCGCCCGCCCGTGGCGGCGCGGGCGGCTTCCGCGAAATCCTCTTCCTTGTAATTGATGGCCGCGTCGGCCCCCAGCGCGAGACAGCGTTCGGCCTTTTCTTTCGAGCCCACAGTGACGGCAACCTTCGCCCCCCGCCGCTTGAGCAACTGGATGCTCGCGGTGCCTACGCCGCTGCCGCCGCCATGCACGAGCGCCCATTCGCCTGATTGAATCCGGCCGTGATTGACGAGGTTGTCATAGGCGGTGGTGAAAACTTCGGGAACGGCGGCTGCATGCTCGAAGTCGAGCCGATCGGGGATGCGCATGACGACGGGGGCAGGCACGACTACCTTTTCGGCGTAGCCGCCGCCGGCCAGCAGCGCGAAGACGCGATCGCCGGAAGTGAAGCCGGATACCCCCGCTCCAAGCGACTCGACCTCGCCGGCGCATTCGAGGCCGGGCACCTCGCTTGCGCCGGGCGGTGGCGGATAGAACCCCATTCGCTGCAGGACGTCGGCGCGGTTGAGCGCCGTGGCCCTGTTCCGGACGAGTATCTCTCCTTCGCCGGGCGCGGGGTCGGAAACTTCCGCGACAACGAGCGCATCCGGCCCTCCCGGCTCGCGGATGAGGACAGCCCTCAACCCTCGAACCCCCACTTCTTCTTGTTCTCTGCGATCTGCTCCGGCGTCGGGCGATCCCGCTCCTCAGCCTCGGGAACACGGAAAAGATCCTTCGAGTCCGTCATGCGCACGTTCAGCTCGATGTCATCCTTGAAGACGTCCGGGACCGCGCTGTCCTCGAAGATCGCCTCCCAGGGACACTCCGGCTCGCA
>JAUYMQ010000210.1 GCA_030698575.1 Deltaproteobacteria bacterium | reverse complement strand
CTCTCCGCTTGCCCAGATCCTCGCCGATGGTATCCGCCTAGAATACCGCGACCTCGCCACCCTTCTCCGCGCCCCGCGCAACCCGAAGGGGCACGACTTGGGCGCCATCCAGGCATCCCTCGACCGCTTCGGCTTCGTCTCGCCGATCATCGTGGACGATGCCACCGGACGCCTCGTGGCCGGGCACGGTCGCGTGGACGCCCTTCAGCAGCGCAAGGCGAGCGGCCAGCCCCCGCCGGCCCGAATCAAGGTCGAGGGGGATCGCTGGCTCGTCCCTGTAGTGGCCGGCGTCGCCTTCCGGTCGCCCGTGGAGGCGGAATCCTTCTTGATCGCTGATAATCAGACGACGATCCTGGGGGCGTGGGACGAGCAGGAGCTGGCCGCGCTGCTCTCCGACTTGGCGGCGCAGGATTGCCTCACAGGTACGGGGTTTGGCGGTGATGATGTAGACGCGCTGCTCTCTGAATTGACTCGGGAAGCCGAGAAGGCCGCAGGGGTTGACCTCGATGAGAGCATCGCGGACAACGTGAAGATGACAACATGCCCGAAGTGCGGCGAGGTGTTTCCGGCGTGAGGCTGAACTATGTTGAGACGCTGAATGAGGCATGGGCGCAGCACCTCGCGCCGAGAGCGTCAGATGCGTTGACGGTCGTGAGCCTCTTCGCGGGGTGCGGTGGATCAAGCCTGGGCTACTCCATGGCGGGGTATCGTGAGATTCTCGCGGTCGAGTGGGATGCTCACGCGGTTGAGACGTTCCGCGCCAACTTTCCTGGTGTGCCGGTCTATCATGGCGACATCATGAAACTGACGGACGCGGAGGCGATCGGGCTTGCGGACATAGAGCCGGGGCAGCTTGACGTGCTCAATGGTAGTCCGCCATGTCAGGGCTTCAGCACAGCCGGTAAGCGGGACTTCACGGACATGAGGAACCAACTCTTCCGGGAATATGTGCGACTCCTCCGGGCCTTCCGGCCTCGCGCATTCGTGATGGAGAACGTGCCTGGAATGGTCAAGGGCAAGATGAAGCTCATCTTCGCGGAATGCATGCGGGAACTTAAGGAGAGCGGGTATGAGGTTCGATGCCGACTCCTGAACGCCAAGCATTTCGGCGTGCCGCAGTCAAGAGATCGGGTGATCTTCATAGGCATCCGGCATCCGGCATCCGGCATCCGGCATCCTGATCCGTTGCGTGACCGCTACGTTGTTGCGGATGCACTGCCGGGCGCACCACTTCACCGGGCTGACGGAAGCCTCATATTGACGCCGCTCTATGCCGGCTACTGGCGCGCGGCTGGCCAGGGAGGTTCAGTCGGGAAGCTCCAGAGCGTGAAGCGCCTTACGATCAGGAAGCCGTCCAATAGCATTGTCAAGTCAGAAGGTAACGGAGGTGTATATCATCCCACTGAGCCGAGGAAGATGATGCTCCGGGAACTGTCACGTCTTCAATCATTTCCGGATGCGTGGGCATGGCCGGGAGTTAGAAAGCAGATTCAGGAGCGCATCGGCAACAGCGTCCCACCGCTCTTCATGCGGGCTATTGCGCTGACAGTAGCTGAGACGCTTCATGGCAGCAATTACCAGGCGGAAGAGGGCGGTTCAATTCCAACCCCAGCGCTCCAGGTGCACTGATGGCCGGTCGCCCGACGTAGCTTACGCCAGACATCGCCGATGCGAGCGAGCAGGGGGTCCGGGCAGGGGCGTGTGTGGGCGTGTCGGCGCGTCGCTTGGGTATCAGTGAAGAGGCGGCTGAGGAATGGGTGCGGCGTGGAGAGGGACGATCGAAAGAGCGTCGCCGGATGGAACCCTATGCGAGCTTCGCAACCCGAATAAGGAAGGCCGAGGCTGAGGACGAACTGCGCCGCATCGCGCTGATTGCGAAGGCAGGAACCGGGGGCGAAGTGTCCTACCGGCGCACCACGACGAAGGCCGATGGGGCCGTGGTCACTGAGGAGCGGCTGCTCGCCCCCGAATGGACCGCGAATGCCTGGCATCTTGAGCGGAAGCATCCGGAACGCTGGGGCCGAAAGGAGCGCGTTGAACACACCGGCAAGGACGGCGGCCCGATTGACGCCCGCGTGGTCTTCTACCTGCCAGAGCCGACGCGGCGGGTGGCGGTGCTTGAGGCGCCTGCGAGCCGGGTACTTCCGCCGGCGGGGCCTGGGGGCAACGGGGGCGGCCCTGGGGCGCCGAACGAAGGTGTACGATGATTCACGAGCCAGAGTCAGGCGCCGACACGTGGCAGCCATGCAATGCTGTACGGCTATTCGAGCTATTCGAGCAGGCGGGGGCAGCGTTGGGTCCCCTGCCTGGATGGCCTCCGCCGGTATTCGAGTCGGACGAGCCGGACGCAACGAACCTGTCGACGATTGAGTCGCTCCGCATTGACCGAGCTGCGCTCGCTGCCAGCCTCGGCCCGCCTTCAGTGACCCCAGTCACGCCGTGGGAGGACAACATAGCCAAGGAACTCACCGACCTCGCCCGGGCCGGTGACGCTCCTGGCTTCCGGCGCCTCGCGGCGTGCGTGATGCCGGTGGAGGAGATTGACGAGTGCTGGGCGGGGACGCGGGGACGGCTGGGGTTGAATGATGCCGATCCATAACGCTGGCGGGCAGCGGTTCAACGCGTTCGATCTCGGCAGTTCTGAGGAACTGGCTATCTCGCTGCTTGAGACTGACGGTTGGTCGGCCCGAGAATCCGGCGCGGCTCGGGCGCAGTGGCGTGGGGCATACCAGCGGGCTCGGATGATGAGGAACCATGGGCACCCGCGAAACCGTTGGGTCGTGTCGATTGAGGGGTACGATGTTGAGTACCATCTCGGCGTCCGACGCCTGCCGTGATGCGCCTCCTCCGGCCTTTGGCGCCCGTCCAGTATCGCCTTACGGCGCCGTGGTCGGAGGCCCTCGTCTCTCTCGCCCGCGTCGGCGTACCGGTGGAGGCGTTGTGGGCGATCCTGCGGAAGCTCGTGGGGGAGGACTCATCGGCCGATTCGCGGCGATGGAGATGGCGATAATGACAAGCGAGATGGCCATCGTGATTTCTGTGGTCTTGTGGGTTGGTCTTCTAGCGGTGCGAGCCGTGCATCCCAGCCCGCTGGTAAGCTTAGTAGCGAGTCTTCCTTTCCTAGGATTCTTCGTTCTTGGGGTAGCCCTCACTTGGCGCGGTCAATAGAGGAAGCAATGCGCGATGACAGATAGCGAGCGCGCCAAGGCGTTATACGGATTGGCGGAAAAGATGACTGACCCTGAGGCCCGTGCATTGCTGCGTTCAACGGCAGAAAGGCTAGAGCAACTTGTCGATGACGCGTTGGATAGGGATTGATAATGAGCGCCTCCCGTCAACAGGTGGCCATTGTGATCGCCAGCATGCTCTCTGTCGCCGCATGGTCCAGCACGGTTGCCCTCCTCGTCTCCTGGGTCTTCGTCGGCTCGTGGGTGGGCTACTGGCTGGCGCTGGCCGTGAATCTCCCCGTGGGGGCACTCATCGGCTGGCGGCTTGATCGGCAGATGAAGCGGGAAACGCGGCGGTGGGAGGATCTCCATGCCT
>JAUYMQ010000208.1 GCA_030698575.1 Deltaproteobacteria bacterium | reverse complement strand
GGCGAGCGAGACGATCACGGCCGACGCGATCACGGCGCCCGGGGTCGAGAGCGCCCAGATGATGAACACCACGAGGAAACAGCCCACGCCGGCGCCCAGCAGATCGAAGAAGTAGAGCCGGCTCACCCGGTGCGAGAGCGTTTTGAGGGCGAGCGAGATGCAGAGCCCCGCGAAGAAGAACGGCGTCGTGACGGCCACGTAATAGATGAGAAGGTAGGGAATTTGCTGGGCCGGATTAATGCGCACCTGGAAGGGATGAAAGGGCACCTTCGCGAAGACGAGGAGCGATACCGCGATCGACAGGCCGCAGAGAAGCGCATAGAGCGAGAGCCGACGGGCCGGCTGCCGTCCCGCGATGCCGGGCGCCACGGCGAGAATGGCCCCACTGGCACCGTAGCCCAGAAGCGCGACGCTGATCGTCACGTAGGCGAAGTGATACCAGAGGGAAAAGGAAAAGATTCGCGTCAGCGCGATCTGGAGGATCAGGACGGCCATGCTCACCAGGAACACGCCTGCAAAGATCGAGCGATCCTGTACGACCGGGGACGGCTGCGTGTTCACATTCATGGACCAAGCTCCTCCAGGGGGATCGCTTTCGCGATCGCGCGGGCGATCAGCGCCGCCCCTTCGGCGTCGGGGTGGATCTCCTCGCTTAGGAAGTCGAAGCGGTTGTAGGTCTCGACGGTGGCGGGTCCTGCCTCTCCCGGCACCGGCCCCGCCACCCGCGTTCGCCAGACCCAGGGGAAACCCGCGAACTCATCCACCTCGAAGCCCCCCGGGCGACGCTGCGCGTAAACGTAATGGATCCGCGCTCCCGCATCTGCCTCGATCCGCCCGCTCCAGACGCTATCGCCGGCGGCCTCGTCGCACCCCCGACCATCGTCCGCGAGGGCAATCTTCCTGAGCCCCACGTCGCCGGCGGTCCGCAACACGAGATCGCCCTCCCGGGGGATGGCGGGCGGAAGCCGGACGCGGAACACCACCCCCGACCGGACGTCGCCCGGATCGGGGCAGGGCTGGGTGACACCCAGCGACGCCGCCACCGACCGCTGGCGCGCGACCCGCGCCTCCTCCAGCGCCCCGGCGGCGTCCACGAAGGCGGCGCCCTCCTCGTGGGCCACGCGGGCCAGGGCTTCACCCACTACCGCTTCGCCCCGGGCCGTGTGCACCACCACGGGAATCGCGCCTGCAGCGTGGACTTCCCTGACGAGCGCCTGGATGTTCCGCTCCGTGTCGGCGATGGGAACCCGCGTCCCGGTGATCTTCGCGCCTGCGCTCTTCTCCCGCGCCGGCTCGAGCCGGCGGCGGGCGCCGAGGATGAGCGCCCGGAGGGCGCGGTAGGTCTCGGTGCTCCGAAGCGCGCCGATGAGCGCGCCGACGACGGGAATGTCCGGCGCGAAGCTTTCGCTGTCCTCGACGTTCGAGGGCCATCGATCGTTGAAGCCAAAGGCGATGATGACCACGTCGGGCTTCAGAATGCCGATGCGCTGCCGCCAGAGTGCGAGGCCCTGGCGGGAGGAGTAGCCCGGCACGCCGGCGTTGATGAGCTCGACGGGGCGGCCCGGCGAGCGGGCAGCGAGGATCTCCGCCATGCGGACGGAAATCGTATCGCCCCCGTCGAGCTTGTCGCCGAAAATGATCGAATCGCCCAGGCAGACGACGCGGAGCGCGCCGAACTTTTTCTCGGGGGCGATCTCGTCGCCCCGGAAACCCAGCGCGTTCACATGGACGCGATAGGTGCGCGTCTCTCCCTCGACCCACGGTATGCGCGTGATGATCTCGTCGTAGCCGGGCTTGAGGGACCAGATGAGATCGCTCGGGGCGATGAACGACGGGGGCTGTCGGATGTCGTGTTCCCGGGTGTATTGCTCGGTGTCGGCCACCATTGCCTGGAGGCCCGGCAGATGGTCACGGGCCGTCCCGAACATATCCTGTGTGAAGGACGGTTGAGCCCACCGCAGGATCGCCTCGGGAACGGCGAAGGCGAGAAGCAGTCCCATCATCGCCAGGGCCAGATTGGCGAGAAGCCCTCCCTTCCTTCGCTTCACGAAGCCGCTCCTGGACCCGGGAAAATGAGCATCATAATCCATCATCCGGGGGCAGTCCACCCATGGAGGCCCCGTAACGCTGAAGCACGTCGTAGGGCCCGATCCGCTTCTCGAGATAGTAGTTCCGTTCGAGATAGCTGCGTATCAGCCGGGTGAAATCCTTCCCTTTTATCGTGAAGTAGTCGTTCGGATAGTTGACGACGACGACCTTCGGGACCCGGACCCGATCGAGCGTGCGGATCACCTCGAGCTGCTCCTCGTAGGTCACGTTGTTCCCGAAGAAGTAGTCCTGGTGCGTGGGATTGTCGCGGCCGGTCACGAAGTAGAGCATCGCCAGCGCAGGGAATGCGAAGATAGGCTCGTCGGGGCGCGTCGAGGCGAGCAGGTACCGTGTCAGCGCCCGGAAGTCGATGACTTGTAGGCGGTGTTGCTCCAGGTGAATCGGGAAATAGATGTCGGCCCGGGGAAGCTCGAGCCACTCCTTCGGCGTCGGTTCGATCCGGATGCCCTCGGGAGCCAGGGCAACGCGGTAGCGGCTGTAGAAGTTCGGCATCGACTTGAGCGAAAAGACGGCGAGCGCCGCGAGGGTGCAGAGTAGGGTGAATGACGCGCGCGCCGCCGGTCGCCAGGACTCGGAGGCCGCCTCCGCGAGCGCCTCCCGCGCCCGCGG
>JAUYMQ010000207.1 GCA_030698575.1 Deltaproteobacteria bacterium | reverse complement strand
GGTTGTCTTCGGGATTGCCTTTCTGCTGGTCTACCCGCTCATGATGCTCTGGCCCTCCGGCTGGGCGTGGAAGCCCGGCCAGCAGGAGTACGAGCAGATGATCGTCGGCATCTACGCAACGCTCGGCATCTTCCTCTTGCGGGCGTCGCGAAACCCGGAAGCGCACCTGAGCCTCATCTGGTTCACCGTCTGGTCCAGCGTCGTCCACGGCGGCATCATGGCCGTGCAGGCGATCGTCGATCCGATGGAGCGCGGACATCTGCCCGGAGATGTGGCGGCCCTTTTTCTCGTCGCGATCGTGCTGGGTGTTCTCACGCCGCGCGGCGTCGTCTCGCGCCCGAGTGGCTCGGCGTGACGGACGTCACGGGCCCGCCTGTTCACCCACGCTGATTCGTGATAGGTAGCGTCGATACGTCGTAACGCGGATGCGCCGCCGTGCTCTTTCAGAGGATCTTCCCAGAGGACAATCAATGATTCCGACGATCCCTGACGAGCCCGTCCGAGGACGGACGCCGCCGCCGTGGTTCCAGGCGCTTTCGGGCATCGAACGCATGCGCACCTGGAGCCAGGGGCTCTTCCCCTGGCCCCCCATTTCGCGGCTGCTCGGCCTGCGGACCACGCACGTTGTGCCGGGCGCGGTCACGGTGACCATGCCCGCCACCGAGGCCTCGATAACCAGCAACGGCCAGCTCGAGGTCATCCCGCTGATGGTCGGGGCGCTCGAAGGCGCCTGCACGTCGGCCCTGCTGGCGGGTCAGGTTGCCGACCCGCTCCTCTTCGCCATCAATCCCTTTCGCCCCGCTCGCGCGCAGCCGGGGAATCTGCTCGCCCGCGCGCGCATCTTGAACAGCGGCCGGCGCTTCGTCTTCGCCGAGCTGCAGCTCGAGGATCCCGAGGGAAGGCACGTGGCGCAGGGCACCCTGCAGGCGGCCATCCGCCGCGTCGAGCTCGCGCCCCCGCCGCCGCCCGACCCGCTGCCGCCGGTGGACGAGCCGGTCTACCAGACGCCCGATCCTTATCTTCGAAACTACCGGACCGATCTTGCCTCGACCGCCTGGGATCAGAGGGACGGGCTCGAGGTCATGCGGGAGTTCGCGGCGGGGGTCCGGGCGGGGACCCTGAGCGACCCGGTCGCCGTTCTCTATGGGCTGCTGTTCGAGGAAGTAGACGAGGGTCGCATTGTACTGACAATGCCGGCCAGCGAGTGGTTCTGTTGGACGGACCGACATCTGTCGTCGGGCGCCATCGCAGGCTTCGGCGATATGGCCGGCTGGGGCTGCGCGCACACGATCCAGAAGGCGGGAACGTCGGTCGTGGGCCTGGATGCCAACACGCGCTTTCTGCGCCCCGTCGTCGCCGACGGCCGCCGGCTCGTGGCCGAGAACCGCACGGTGGAACACACTCCCGGTTTGTTCCTCGGAGAGACGCGGATCCATGACGCCGACGGGCAACTCGTCGCCATTACCACGGGGGCGGTCAGGCGGCTCGACCTCTCGCAGCGCTCGCGCCGGCGCCAGACGGAGCCGAAGCGCGTGCTGGCGACGCTGCTCTTCACCGACATCGTCGACTCGACGGCGCACGCCGAGCGGCTCGGCGATGCGGGCTGGCGCGCGCTGCTCGAGGAGCAGCGCGTCGCGATCCGCCGCGAGGTGTCGCGCTACAACGGGACGGAGCTCGACACCGCCGGCGACGGCTTCTTTGTGCGTTTTGATTCGCCGGGCTCGGCGATCGCCGCCGCCCGCGCAGCGCGCACCGCCGCAAGCAAGCTGGGAGTCGATATCCGCGCGGGCGTGCATACCGGCGAATGCGAGGTCGATGGCGCCAAGCTGGCCGGCATGGCGGTGCACGTCGCGGCGCGCATCCAGGGCCAGGCGAAGCCCGGAGAGCTGCTCGTCAGCTCGACGGTGAAGGATCTTGCGGCGGGCGCGGGCCTGCGCTTCGAGGACCTCGGCGAACAGGCGCTGAAAGGCGTGCCCGATCCCTGGCGGCTCTACAAGGTTCTCGATTGATGCGAAAGTCGCCCCCGTTCTGCGTGACCTGAAGCAACTCCTGTCAGACTTCTTCCGCAGATCCGGATCCCTGATGTCACGGAGGACACCCCATGTTCGACAAGTTCTACTGGCTGTTTTCCCATCTCGGCCTCATGACCTTCACCGCCGCATTCATCACGGGCTTCCGGCTCGCCCCCGACGCGCCCGCGGGAAACGCGATCTTCAATGTTATCCTCTACGCGATTTTTATCTCTATCCACATCGTGATGACGATGCCTGCCTTCAAGAAGGCCGCCTTCGGGGACGCCGGGGGGAACCCCCGCGAGCGGCGGATCTACATCGGTGTCACGGTGGTGACCTGGGTGGGGCTGTTCATCATTCACAAGCCGGTCGGCGGATTCGGTTTCGTTCCACCCGCCTGGATCCAGTTCATCGGCCTCTGCGGGGTGCTGCTCTCGGTCGTGGCGTTCTTTGAGTTCGCAACCTTCGAGGGGCTGGGCAGTCTGGTGGGGTTGCCGGGAACAGAGCTCTCGCATACGGTCGGCGCAGAGACGCCCCTCATGACCGAGGGGCCCTACGGGAGCGTCCGCCATCCGATGTACCGCGCCGCTTTCTACATCACCTTTAGCTCCCTCATCATCCATCCGAACGCGGGGCAATTGCTCTTCGCGATCATGGTGACCGCCTCGTTCCTCGGTTTCATTCCCTTTGAGGAGCACCAGCTCATCAAGTCGCGGGGCGGGCGGTACCGGGCCTACATGCAGAAGACCCCCTACCGCGTGTTCCACGGCATCTGGTAGCCGCCCGTGAAGGCGGACATGGAGGAACAGGGCCTGTGAAATACGACGAATACGTCCAGCGCGCGCAGGACGCCTCCAGCCTCGTCGACGCGGGTGATCATGAGGGGGCCATCAGTGCACTCCGCGATCTGCTCTCGACCGACATCTCCGACATCGACAAGGCGATGATGTGCTTCAACCTGGCGGTCGTTTATGAAAAACTGGAGAGCGACGGGGAAGCGTTGATGTGGTACGCGGCGGGCATCGACTACGAGACGCGGCACGGGCGTTACTATGTGGCGGAGCAGCGCGCGGCCTACTACGCGCGCCAGGGGAAGCATCGCGAGAGCCTGAACGAGTACAGGGATATCCTGGGGCGCCCCTCACTTGCAGAGCAGGAGAAGGAGCGAATCCGGCAAACCATCGAGGTGCTCGGCAAGCAAACCTGACGAGGCCCGCCGGTGGGGACGGCCGCTGCCTCGGGCAGCCCCCATGGGTGATGCGGCGCCTCCCGTCGCTCACACCGTTGGCGGAAAATTAGACGACGCCTCCGGATAGCTGATAAGATGCTGTAACTGGCCCGGAGGTCGAGCTAGAAGTCGAAATCGATCCGCGGGGAGGGTATCGCGATGCCTTGGTGGGTTTGGCTGGCTGTGGGCGCGGTGCTCCTGGCGACGGAGACTGTAATCCAGACGGATTTCTGGCTGGCGTT
>JAUYMQ010000206.1 GCA_030698575.1 Deltaproteobacteria bacterium | reverse complement strand
GACCAGCACCTCCCGCACCTGCTTGATGGTCGCCTCGCCACCGCAGACGTACACGAGCAGGCGGTCCACGCTGTGCATGAGCCGGTCCACTGCCTCATGGGCCTCGCCTTTCTCGGCACGCCAGGCGGGAGGCGCCTCGCGCACCGCGGGGAAGTAGGAGAAGGACGGGTAGCGCCGCGCCAGCGAGCGGAACTCCGCGTCGTAGACCAGCCACGAGGGATCGCGGGCCCAGAAGATGAGCGCGCTGGGCCGCCCGTAGCCGGTCTCGTAAAGGTCGGTGAGGATGGAGCGGATGGGCACGATGCCGATCTCCTCCGCGACGAACAGCGCGCGCCGCGGGTCCGCGCGGGTGAAGACGAAGCCGCCGGTGGGCCCCTTGAACTGGACGGGGTCGCCCGGCTTGAGCGAGCGCACCCACTCCGACCCCAGGCCGGCGGGCGCCACGTCGACTGCCCAGGTGATTGTTCCCCTTCGCGTGGGTGAAGAGGCCAGGCTGTAGGGGCGCACGTTCTTCGGCCCGAAGGGGACGGACACCCACTGGCCGGCCTGGAAGTCGAGCGCCTCGGGCTCGACCATGCGCAGGTCCACCTCGATCACGTCGCGGGTGAGCGCACGGACCGCGATGACCTCGGCCCGGCACTGGCGGGGCTTCGAGGCCACCGGCTAGTGATTCCGGAAGCGCGGGATGATCTCGGCGGCGATGGCCTCGAGCTGCTCGCGCTGATCCTCGGGGCGGCAGATGGGATTCATCACGAAGTACCGGCAGCCCGCCCGGACGAAGGCCTCCATCTGCTCGGCGCACTGGGCCACGGTGCCGATGATCCCGTACTTCTCGGCGAGCGGGCCGAAGTCCTGGGCGTAGCGCTGGCTCAGCCGCTCCACCCACAGAGCCCGCGCCGCCTCGTGGTCGTTGCCGATGGTGATGAACGTGAGATGCGCCGGCACGAACCCGTTCAGCGAGCGGCCCGCCCCGTCGGCGGCGGCGCAGATCTTCACCAGGCTCTCGGCGTAGCGCTTCGCCTGGATCACATAGGACATCCAGCCGTCACCCTGGCGTCCTGCCCGCGCCAGCGCGGCGTCGGAGCGCCCGCCGATCCAGATGGGAGGGCCCGGTTGTTGCGCGGGCTTGGGGTCGATGCTCACCGACTCGAACCGGGTGAAGCGCCCCGTGAAGGAGGCCGGGGTGTCGCGCCAGAGGGTCCGGATCACCTCGATGCCCTCGGTGACGCGCGCGCCGCGCTCGGTGTAGGGCACACCGGAGGCCTCGAACTCCTTGGGGTTCTCCCCGCCCACGCCGACGCCGAAGATGAGCCGTCCGCCGGAGAGCACGTCCAGCGTGGACGTGATCTTGGCCACCACCGTGGGGTGCCGCAGGGCCAGCAGATAGACGGCGGTGCCGAGCCTGACGCGCTTCGTGATCCCCGCGTAGACCGCCAGCAGCGTGAGCGACTCGTAGAGCGGGTTGTGGAAGGAGATGTGGTCGCCAGTCCAGAGGGAGTCGAAGCCGAGCTCATCGACACGCTGAGCCAGCGCGAGCTGCCGCTCGGGCGGCTGGGTTGCGAGGGAGGCGCCGAACTGGATCGGGGGCACGCGCTACCTCGGGAAGGCGTCCTTGACGCCGCCATCCACGGTGAGCGTGCATCCGGTGGTCTTCGCCGAGCGGTCGGAGGCGAGGAAGAGCACGGCCTCGGCCACGTCCTCGGGCAGGACGGGCTGGGCGAGGAGGTTCCGCTTGCGGTAGAAGTCCTCCAGGTCGTCCATCGCGATGCAATGCGCGCGAGCCCGCTCGCGACGGACCTCTTCCGACCAGAGCTTCGACTCCCGGAACACGGCGTCCGGGTTCACGATGTTCGAGCGGATGCCGTGGGGCCCGCCCTCGAGGGCGAGTACCTTGGCGAGCTGGGCCTCGGCCGCCTTGGAGGCCGAGTAGGCGGCGAAGTCCTTGCCGGGTGACATCACGTTCTTCGTCGCGACGAAGACGAAGGCGCCCCCGAGCCCCTGCGCCTTGAACAGCCGCATCCCCTCGCGCGCCACCAGGAAGTGGCCGGTGGAGTTCACCGCGAATGCCCGCTCCCAGTCGGCGAGCTCCATGCGATCCACGGGCGCCGAGTGGGCGATACCGGCGTTGGAGACGACAATGTCGATCCCGCCATAGGCGAGCACCGTCTCCTCGAACGCGGCCCGCACCGACGCCTCGCTCGCCACGTCCATGCCGAGACCGATGGCGCGTCCCCCTCCGTGAGCGGCGCAGAGATCGTCGGCGGCCTTGCGGGCGCCGGCCGCGTCGAGGTCGGCCAGGACCACGTGGGCCCCCTCGGCGGCCAGGCGCAGCGCCACCGCCCGGCCGATGGCGCCCGCCGCCCCCGTGACAAGCGCGACCCGGCGAGACAGCTCCCGCTCCGGCGGCGCCTGGGCAAGCTTGTACAGCTCGAGCGGCCAGTACTCCACGTCGAAGGCATCCTGGGCCGACAGTGACACATAGGGCCCGAAGGACGATGCCGCCCCCAGCACGGAGACGGTGTGGTGGTAGATGTCGCTGGCGATGCCCGCGGTGCGGCGGTCCTTCCCGGCGGTGAACATGCCGAGCCCTGCGATCACGATCACGCGCGGGTACGGGTCGGTGAGCGTCGCGCCCTGCCGGTCGTGGGCGTCGACGTAGGCCGTGTACTCGGCGACGAAGCGCTCCACGGACACGCCGAGCGCGGCCTTCACCGCCTCGGCATCGGCGGGCCGATCCACGGGCACGAAGCAGGGCAGCCGCTTGGTATAGATCGTGTGATCCGGCGTCGCCGGCCCGATCCCGCAGAGGGCCTGGGCTTCTCGCGAAGCGGAGAACTCGAGCACGTCGGGCGCATCGTCGAAGAGCACGATGGCGCGCCGCTCCCGGCCGACGAGGCCCCGCAGGTGGGGTGCGGCGGCGAGCGCCACGCGCCGGCGCGCCTCTGCCGCCGGCGCCTCCATGACGACGCCGCCGAAGCGGACCCGCCCCTTCGCCTGACGCGCGATGGCCTCCTCCGCCCGGCTGATCAGCTCCACCGTGGCGAGGTAGGCGTCCTTGATGGTCGCCCCCCAGCAGATGGTCCCGTGCTTCTCGAGGAGGATGGCCCGCAGCCCGGGCCGCCTTCTCATCGGTGTAGATGGGGTTGGTCTCTGCCAATGCACGGCAGTATGTTATGATCCTGTCCGCATTCACCGGGAAGGTGCCTGCGTCGTACTCAACGCCCAGTTGGCTACGGTCGAACTCCAGCTCCTGTGTGGTCATTGCGCCTCCTTACTAATTACATGAGGTCATGCCGAGAATCATCTTCTACCCCCGCCTGAAGGCCGTCAACTAGATAAGTTGCATATCGTACACCGCAGCTTGAAAGCTGCGGTGCTGGAGGTGATTTTAGGATAGGCCCACAACTACTGCAAACGGT
>JAUYMQ010000204.1 GCA_030698575.1 Deltaproteobacteria bacterium | reverse complement strand
GTAACGCGCTCTGGCGAGCTATCCGGGTATGAACAGTTCCGTGCCGGGCTTGAGCGGCGAGAGCCTCTTGCCGGAATTGGCCGCCTTCAGATCGTTCAATGAAACCCGGTAGCGCTGGGCGATCCCCCAGAGCGTCTCGTTGCGACGCACAACATGCGTCTTGCCCGACCCGGGAACCCGGAGCCTGGTTCCCGGCATCAGCGGAGAGAGACGCTTCTCCGCGTTCGACAACCTGAGATCCGAAAGCGACACGTCGTATTTCTTCGCGATGCGTGAGAGCGTTTCGTTGCGTCGCACCACATGGGTCTCGCTTGGGGCGTCTTCCCGCGCCGCTGAGCCGCCATTGACGGCGAGCCGGGTTCCCGGAATGAGCGGCGAGAGGCGCTTGTCTGCGTTCGCGCGCTCGATTGAGGCCACCGAGACGCCATAATTCTTTGCGATGATCCAGAGCGTCTCGTTGCGACGCACAACATGGGTCACGCCCAACTCTTCGGGTGCGGACGGCTCCCCGGCCACGGCCTCTCCGCCCGAGGGTTGCGCCGGGGCCGTCCTGCCGATAACAGCGCCGGGCGATGCGATGGGCTTGGCCGGCAGAGCTGGATCGGGCGCGGCCGCCGGGGGGGCTGGTGGTGCTTCCCGGGCGACCGCTGGGGCCGCTTCATCCAACACCGGTTCGTTCAGCTTTTTGTCAGCGGAGTCCTGTCGCTTCCCGGCCGCGGGCGGGGCCGGTGCCGGTGCCGGAGGTATGACCGCCGGGGGAGTCTCGGCGTCCTTCTTCTCGATCCTGGGTGGAGGCGCGATTGCGTGCGCCGAGCCCTCCGAGGCCGGCATCTCAGAAGCGGGCCTCTCAGAAGCATCTAGGGCGATGGCGGTCGCATCGAAGGAGCCCCGGCTCGAGGCCATCCGCGTGGGGGGAGCGGCCTCCGGCTCCACAGCGCGGAAGGTCTGCCCGGGGTCGACCCTCCGCACGAAGATCGCCCGGTTTCCCGAACCGATCGAGACGCTCCGACTGCCGCCCGAACTCCCGGGCACGGTGAGCACCTGATCGACTCTCAACCTGGCATTCGATGAGATTCCGTTCGCGCGGGCCAGGGCGTGTCGGCTCTGCCCGTAGCGGCTCGCCACGCCGGAGAGGGTTTCGCCCGAGCGCACCCGGTGCTTTCCGGGCCCCCTGGCGACAGCGGTCGCCACTTCGGACTCGCGCAAGCCGTTCAGGCGCGCGACGATGGTTTCGCCACGGCCGAGCGGCGCGCGGATCGGCATGCCTGCCGGTATCGAGTAGTAATTGTTGAGCGTCCGCTCGCTCAGCGCGAGGTTCATCTCGGTCAGATCATCCTGGCTGAGCCCTCCCTGCACCAGGTGGCGCGCCAGCAGGGAACGGTTGAGCCGGATCTCGTCGTAGCTGAAAGGCGGCGGGAAGCTGAGGCGCCCGAAGTATCGCTCGTAGTCGCGCTCAACCTCCAGGGCGGCAAGAAGCTCCACGAAGAAGTTTCGGGAGGCATACCCGAATCGGGCACCCTGGTAGTTCCGGATGATGTCGACGATGTCCGAGGAACCCGTGGTGCGGACAGCCCGCATGACCCCGCCGAGACCGTGGTTGTAAGCGGTCACGGCCAGCGGCCACCGCCTGGAAACGCTGTAGTTGTGCTTCAGGAGCTTCGCGGCCGCGTGAGTGGCCATGATCGGATCGCGGCGCTCATCCACCGCGTTCGTGATCTGGAGGTAGAGCCGCCCGGTTGAGGGGATGAACTGCCAGATCCCGGAGGCCGCCGCCTTGGAATGGGCCTTGACGTTGAAGGTCGACTCGACGAAGGGCATTCGCGTGAGCTGCGGCGGGAGCCCCTCTTCCCTGAAGATGGCTTCGATCTCCGGCAGGTAGCGCCGCGAGACTATCAATCCCTCCTGGAACCGATCGCTGATGCCGCTCTGAACGTGGATGTTCTCTTCGATCGCCGCCGACCTCACGCCGCCCGGCGCCTTGCGGAGCTGATCATAAATGCGGCGCTCCTTCTCGGAAAGGCCGGCCGGCGCGCCCGCGGCCTGCATGCGGCGCAGCATCGCCTGGACCCGGCCCACCTCGGCCTCAGTTCGCGACCGCCGGATGCTCGCGGCACGGGGGTTGCCTCTCAGGTCTTTGAAATCGAGGATGCTGTAGATGACGTCGAGCTGTTGCGCGTGGTGGACCACGGCCTGGTCGGTGCTGTAGAGGCCGAAGACCCCCTTCCAGAACTCGATTGCAGGGCGAAGCTCCGGCCGGGCGGCGAACTCGCCCGTGAGGGGTGGAACGGCGTATCCGCCTCCACGGTCGCCGGGCAGGCGGGGCGAAGCCACACCACCACGCTCGGCCCACGCGGCCGGCGCTCCCAGCAGGAGCACCAGTGCGAGCAGTACCGTGAGCATCCCCCCGTCATGTTTCCTAGTTCGCATTGGCAACAACCCGGACGATTCGATCCTGAAGCGATTTCGCGGCAGACGGATCGGCCCCGATCTTATTGGCGAGAATCGCGAAGAAGACTTCGTCTCCGGCCGGCGTGGTCACCCACCCCGATAGCGCGCTCACGCCGGTAAGATAGCCCGTCTTCCCGCGCACTCTGCCCCTGAGCCCGGTCATTCGCTTCTCCAGTGTACCGTCCACACCCGCGATTGCAAAAGCGCTCCGGAACTCAGCGCCTGAAATCGGACTCCGCGCGCCGGCGCGCAGCGCTCTCGCCAACTCCAGGGGCGCCACGCGATTTTGCGTCGAGAGTCCTGATCCGTCGGCCACGCGAACGCTGCTGCGCGGTATTCCGACCTTGTCGAACCATCCCTCCACGGCGCCAATCCCCCCGCGAGTGGAACCCGGCTGAGCCTGGGAGAGCGCCTTGAGAATCTGCTCGGCGTAGAGATTGTTCGAGCGCTTGCCCACGTCGCGAAGGAGCACCGAAAGGGGTGCCGACGCGTGCGATGCAAGCACACGGTGGCCGGCGGGCGCGGCGCCGGTCCGGACTTCCCCGCTCAAGCCGATATCGGCCCGATCCAGAAGCCCCTTGAACAGGAGCCCCGTCACCAGCGCCGGTCGCCCCACGCTTCGCCAGATGCGCCGTGGCGGTGAACCGGCCGGAATGCTCCCCCGCACGGTCACGACCTCGGCCGGCCCCTCACCCGCGGGCTCCGCGATCGAGACCGCGAGGCTCTCGCGCCCGCCATCCCGGGAAGCCGTCACCGTCCGGTTCTCGACGCGCACCCGGGGGATCGGCGGCACGGTCACGACCCGGGCGGGCCCGCCGCTCCTCGGACCCGGCGCCACTTCAACCGCGATCGTGTTGAAATTCGAGGTGAGCGCCGATGTCATCGCGCCATAAGGGCGGTCGCCGTACCGATCGGCGCGCGCCGCCGGGGCCTGCGTCCGATCCAGCGCCCCATCGTCCAGAACAAGATCCCCCTCGATACGCTTTATGCCGAGAGCCTCAAGATCGAGCGCGAGCGCCCACAGATCTTCGGTCGTGAGCGAGGGGTCGCCCGACCCCCGGAGGGTGATCCCGCCCCGGAGCACCCCGGCCTCGATCGGGCCCGTCCCCAGAACTTCCGTGCGAAAAACGAACGCCGTCCCGAGACGATCCAGCGCGGCCGCGATCGTGAAGATCTTGGCGTTCGAAGCCGGAATGAGCGGCTGCCGGGCCCCGCTCTCAAAGAGTATTTCTCCCGTCTCACCCGACAACACGGCCACCCCCACCGCCATGCCGGCGGGCGCCGCGGAGAGTGCCTGCCGGATCGCGCGCGCAAGGCGCTCCCGGGCAAGATCCGGCCCTGCCGCGTGATCAATCTCCGCGGCTGGCTCAGCAGTCGGGGGGGAGTCTGATGCCGATCGCGTCGCGGGATTTTCACCCGCGGCCGAAACGACGGGAGGGGGGATCGCCAGGAGCGTCGCCAGAAGGAACAGGAGGGCTCCCGCCCGCCGGCGCGGACAGGAGCGGATCAGAATACCGGCGGAAAACCGGCTGAGGTTTCTTATAGCCCGCCTCCGGGACGCTCGTCGGTCTCATTTCATTAACAGAACCCCCCGGACCCTTCAACCGTAATGTGACGATCTGGCTTCCCCGGAGACGCTTTCCGCTCTTCTTCATGACAAGCCGTCAACTCTCTGATAGTCTCCGCGTCGATGCGGCGCTCCGTAACGTTCCTTCTCGCCGCGGCGTTTCTCGCCAGCGGGTGCGGCGGGTCTCCGCGCCCCGAGGGGAACACCCTCGTCATTGCCATCGAATCGAACCCCTCGACGCTCGACCCTCGCCTGGCTACGGATGCTTATTCCTCGCGGCTGTCAGCGCTCCTCTTCAACGGCCTCATGACGCAGGATCGCGACGGGCGGCTCGTTCCCGATCTGGCGGAGCGTGTGGAAACGCCCGACCCGCGGACCTACGTCTTTCACCTCCGCCGGGACGTTCGCTTCCACAACGGGCAACCTTTCACCTCGGCGGATGTCGCCTTCACGATCGCATCCATTCTCGACGAGAAGACGCGATCTCCGCGGAGGAGCGACTTTTCAAGGGTGGAGGCGGTGGAAACACCCGACCCCCACACGGTGATCATCCGGCTCGATGCCCCTTACGCGCCATTCCTGACCGCGGCGGCCACGGGCATCGTGCCGACGGATCTCGCGGGCCAGAGCCCCGAGTCATTTGCGAAGGCGCCCATCGGCACCGGGCCGTTCCGCTTCAGCGCCTGGGAAACCGACAGTCGCGTCGTCATGAAGGCGAACGCTTCCTACCATGGCGGGCCTCCGCGCATCGAAAGCGCCGTGTTCAAGATCGTCCCCAACGACACGACCCGCGTGCTCGAGCTTCGCAAGGGCTCCGTGGATCTGGTCCAGAACGCCATCCCGGCGCACGCGGTGGAATTCCTGCGGGAGGATCCGGGCGTCGAGGTGATGACCCGGCCGGGAATCAACTTCTCCTATCTGGGCTTCAACATGGAGGACCCCCTCCTGAAGAAGCGCGCCGTGCGCGCGGCCATCGCGCATGCGATCGACCGGGAGGCGATCATCGAGCACGTGCTGCAGGGCCTCGCTACGCCGGCCAGGGAGCTGCTCGCCCCGACGAACTGGGCTTATGCCGACGACGTGGAGAGCTACGACTATGACCCCGCCCGCGCTCGCGCGCTCCTGGACGAAGCCGGACTTCTGCCGGACAAGAACGGGTGGCGATTCGCGATCACCTACAAGACCTCGACGAACAAGGAACGGGTTCAGATTGGCGAGTCGATCGTGCAGTACATGAGAGAGGTCGGGATCGACGCGCGGCTCCGATCGCTCGAGTTCGGAACGCTGTACGATGATGTGAAGCGGGGCAATTTCCAGATGTTCGGATTGACCTGGGTAGGCGTGACCGATCCGGACATCCTCTACTACGCGTTCCACTCGGAGAGCATTCCCGAGAACGGCGCCAACCGCGGCCGCTACGCGAACCAGCGGGTGGACGAGCTGGTCACCCGCGCGAGGGAAGTCACGGGGGAGGCGGAGCGCAAATCACTGTATGCCGAGGCGCTCCGGATCATCGCGCATGACCTCCCCTACGTCCCCCTGTGGTACGCCACGGACGTCGCAGCCATGCAGAATCGCGTCGAAGGATATGACATCTGGCTGGGCGGGGATCTTCGCGGCGTGCTGGCCGCGAGCCTGGCGGGGGCGCTGGAGAGCGACAGGTCCGGAGAGCAATGAGCACGTTCATCGCGAGGCGCCTCGCCTTCCTCGTGTTCGTGACCTTCATGGTCTCGACTCTCGTCTTCTTCTTCATTCATTTTATCCCCGGCGACCCCTTGGCCATCATGCTCGGCGACACGGCCCGGGCGGCCGATGTGGCGGAGCTGCGCACGCAGATGGGCCTCGACCGCCCGCTCGGGGAGCAGTACGTGCGCTTCCTGCGAGGCCTGGTTCACGGCGACCTCGGCCGATCGCTGCGATATGACAAGCCGGTGATGGAAATGGTCCTCGCGCGCCTTCCGGCCACCCTGGAGCTGGCGACGGCCGCCATGATCATCGCGATCCTCATCGCAATCCCCGCGGGGATCATGTCGGCCATCCGCCCCTACTCTGCTTTCGACCACGGCTCGATGTTCCTCTCGCTCGTCGGCGTTTCGATGCCGAGCTTCTGGCTCGGACCTCTGCTGATCCTCGCCTTCGCGATCCATCTCGACTGGTTCCCGGTTTCGGGAAGGGCAGGCATTTCGAGTCTGGTACTGCCGGCGATCACGCTCGGCACGGCGCTGGCGGCCATCCTTTCGCGGATGACCCGGTCGGCGATGCTCGAAGTCATCCGCGAGGAGTACATCACCGCGGGCCGTGCAAAGGGGCTCACGGAGCGCACGCTGATCCTGAAACACGGATTTCGAAACGCGCTGATCCCGGTTCTGACCGTGCTGGGGCTGCAGATCGGGGCGCTGCTCTCCGGCGCCGTGGTGACCGAGAAGGTCTTCGCCTGGCCGGGCATCGGACGCCTGCTCGTCGACGGTATCGAGGCGCGCGACTACCCCCTGGTCCAGGGGTGCGTGCTGGCGATCAGCTTGAGCTACGTCCTCGTCAATCTGGCCATTGACCTCCTGTACGCGGCGGTGGACCCAAGAATTCGCATGGAGTAGTCCGGCTGCCCCGGAGCGGGCGTCGGGGAAGGGAGAGGGGGACCGATGAGCCTGCTTGCGCGCGTGGGGCTGGCGATCATGGCGATCACGCTGCTCGTGGCCGTCGCCGCCCCTGCCCTCGCGCCGGCGAACCCCGACCGTCAGGTCCTCGCGGAGAAATTCCGCGGGCCCAGCGCGGAGCACCCGCTCGGCCAGGACCGCTCCGGCCGCGACATCCTGAGCCGCATCCTCTACGGCGCGCGGGTTTCGATGCTGGTGGGAATCTCGACAGTGGCCATCTCGGTCCTGGTGGGGCTCTTTCTGGGGAGCCTGGCAGGCTATTTCGGCAAGATTGCCGACGAGGTCATCATGCGGGCCATCGACATCCTGCAGGCTTTCCCGGGAATTCTGCTGGCCATCGCGCTCACGGCGATCCTGGGGCCGAGCCTGCGCAACATCGTGTTCGCCCTCTCGGCCCTCGGCTGGGTCGGCTACGCGCGGTTGGTCCGGGGGGAGTTCCTGAAGATCCGTGAGATGGAGTACGTGAGCGCCGCCCGCGCGCTGGGCGCGGGAGACAGCCGGATCATCCTCCGGCATATCCTTCCCAACCTCTGGGCGCCGATCATCGTGCAGGCGACCTTCGGCGTTGCCGCGGCCATCCTGGGCGAGGCGAGCCTCTCGTTCCTCGGGCTGGGAGCGCAGGGAATGCCAAGCTGGGGCGGGATGCTGAACGAGGGAATCGACTACCTTTTCATGGCCCCTCACCTTTCGATCTTTCCCGGGCTTGCCCTCATGATCACCATCCTGGGCCTCAATTTCCTCGGAGACGGCCTGCGGGATCGGCTCGATCCGCGCATGCGCGCCTTCGGATCAGCAGGCTGACAGGAGAAGGCATGCCCGGACGATCGCTGCCCCGCGTTTCAGAGATGCCCCTTGCCCTCAAGATCGGGCAGCTCTTCGTCGTGGGATTCGAGGGGACGAAGGTCTCCCGAGCCCTCAGACGCTTTCTGGAGGAGCAGGGCCTCGGCGGCGTCACCCTCTTTGCACGAAACGTGAAAGGAGTGCGTCAGGTTCGCCAGCTCTGCGCGGAGATCAGCCGCGTTAACTCCCCCGTTCCGCCACTCATCTCGATCGATCAGGAAGGCGGCCCGGTCATGCGGCTTCGCGTTCCCCCGTTCACCCCATGGCCGGCGGCCGGCGACGTTGCCCGCTACGTGGAGCGCACGGGTGATCTCGCCGCCGCGACAGCGGTTGGGCTGGCGATGGGGCGAGAGCTGCGGGCCGTGGGAATTCACTGGAACTTCGCGCCGGTGCTCGACCTCGACACCAATCCGCGCAACCCGGTGATCGGACCGCGCGCCTACGGGCGCCGCGCGGGAAGCGCGGCTCGCCTGGCTCTCGCCGTTGAGCGGGGGCTCCGCCGCGCGGGCATTCTGACGACGGGAAAGCACTTTCCCGGCCACGGGGATACGGTCGATGATTCGCACTTCTCGCTACCGGTCGTGAAGCGAAGCGCGCGATCGCTCGCAGCCGTTGAACTCGCCCCCTTTCGGGCAGCCGTGCGCGCCGGAATGCCCAGCCTGATGACGGCGCACGTTCTGTATCCCGCCTGGGATCGAAAGCGCGCCGCAAGCTTCTCGCCCGCCATCCTGCAGGGCATACTGCGCGGGCGGCTCGGTTATCGCGGCGCCATCGTGAGCGACGATCTCTCGATGGCCGGCGCGCGCCAGGGACAGACGATCGAGGAGGCAGCATTCAACAGCATCATGGCGGGCGCCGACATCCTTCTCGTCTGCCACGACGCCCGGGCGCAGCGCCGCGCATACCGCCACTTGCTGTCGCGCGCCGAAAAGGGAGAGATCCCGATGCGCCGCATCGACGAGGCGGTCCGGCGGATCCTCGCCCTGAAGCGGCGCTTCATTGTCGCGCGCGCGGCAGGCCGGGCCCCCATCTCATGGGTGGGACGCCCCGCGCATCGCCGCCTTGTGGCCAGGATCATGAAGCAGGGCAAATGAGCCGGGCATAGTGGAAGAGCAATAGAGCTGGACTTTTTGGGTCATTGATCGGGATTACTCATGGAAAAGTTCGAGCCGCGCGTACGCGAGACGGTGGCGGCCCGCTTCGGATGCCCCGCCGGCGAGATCGAGATCCGCCCGCTCGCGGCTCACGCATCGAGCAGGGCCTACTACCGCGTCCTGCTCGGCGCCGGAAACGGGCCGCGCAGCATCGCGCTGATGGTGCTCCTGGGGGATGACCGGGGGATCAAGTCGGACGAGATCGTCGAGGTCGAATCGGGCACGGACGAGCTTCCCTTCCTGAACGTCCATCGTTTCCTGCGCCGCTTCACGGATGCAGTGCCGGAGGTCTACCACTTCGACGCGGAGCACGGGCTGATGTACCTCGAGGATCTGGGCGACCGGCTCTTCGAGCATCTCGTCCGGGACGCCGACGACGCGGAGCGGCGGCTCTGGTATGGCCGCGCGCTCGATCTGCTGCTTACCCTCCAGACCGAGGGAACGCGGCGACTCGGCGCGGATTGCCTGGCCTCAAAGGCGGCCTTGAGCGAAACCCTGCTCCTCTGGGAATTCGAGCACTACATCGAGTACGGCTACGGGACCAAGCTCGGGCGCCCGGAAGACGCCGCCGCCCTCGAGACCCTGAGGAAAAGCTTTCGGGGGATCGCGCAACGTCTGGCCGCCGCGCCGCAGGTCTTCACGCACAGGGACTACCAGAGCAAGAACCTGATCGTGCAGGGGGAGCGAATCCGGCTCATCGACTTCCAGGACGCGCTCCGGGGTCCTCGCACCTATGACCTCGTGGCCCTGCTGCGCGACTCTTACGTCGAACTCGGCCCTGCGCTTCTCGATTGCCTGCTGGAGGACTACCTGGAACGCGCGGCCGCGCTGGGCGCGGCTGAGCCGCCGGCCGGCCTCAAGGAGGAGTTCGCGCGCATGACGCTCCAGCGCAAGCTGAAGGACTACGGCCGATTCGTCTACATAGACCGTGTGAAGGGGAATCCGGCGTACCTCGGCTACAACCCGGCGAATGCGCGCTACATCCTGGACGCCGCGGCGAAGCTCCCCGAGCTGGGCGCCGCGCGGGAGATCCTGCAAGCCGAGCTTTCGCGCGAGGCGGAACTTTGAGCCGGGCCATTCGCCGGGCCATGGTGCTGGCCGCGGGGCGCGGAACGCGGCTCCGCCCGCTCAGCGACGAGCGCCCGAAGCCGCTCTTCCCCCTGGGACCTCTCACCATCCTGCACTACCCGCTCCTCATGCTGCGACAGGCCGGCGTCCGCGAGGTGATGATGAACCTCCACCACATGGGCGGACAGATCCGCGAACGCTTCGGCGCCGGAGGCGATCTCGGACTTTCGATTCACTTTTCCGAGGAGCAGCCGGAGCTTCTCGGCACGGGTGGCGGGATCAAGCGCGCCCGCGACTTTCTGGAGGGCGGCCCCTTCGTGGTCGTGAACGGGGACACCATCTCCGACGTCGATCTTCCGTCGGCCATTGAAGAGCACGAGCGAAGCGGCGCGGCGGCAACAATGGTGCTCGCCGAGGCGCCCGCGGACGGCAAGGAGTACGGGCTGGTGGCCGTCGATGAAGATATGCGCGTCCGCGACATCGCCGGGCGCGCCGGATGGCGCGGAAGACCGGCGCGCCTGGGTCACTTCTGCGGAATCCACGTGATCGAGCCCCGCATCTTCGACTTAATGCCCGTGACGGACATCTTCTGCATCAACGCCGATGTCTATCCCCGCCTGCTCGCAGCGGGCGAAACTATCCGGGCATGCTTCCTGGCCAGGAGCTTTTCCGACGTGGGAACCCCGGCGCGCTATCTCGCGACGGCCGAAGCACTGCTCGACGGGCGGTTGCAGCCCGATTACGCGGGCGGACCGGGCTGGCTCCGCTCCGCCGGCGCCGTCGAGCGCTCTCCCGGTATATGGATCTCGGCGGGAGCCCGGATCGATCCGGCGGCCGTCCTTCAAGCCCCGCTGTACGTCGGCGAGAACGCAGCAGTGGAGGCGGGCGCCCGCGTCGGCCCCTACGCACTTCTGGGATCCGCCAGCCGCGCCGCCGCGGGCAGCGCGATCGCCCACACGATCCTGTGGGAGGGCGCAGTGGCGCCCGAGGGAGCCGTTCTCGAGCGGACGATCCTTACCTCCAGCCGGCGGGTGGCTGTCGACCCGGCCGTCAACCTGGAATGAGCCGCCCCCTCACGGAAACCCCATGAATACAGGCTAGAATACGTGCCAGAAGACATGCTAGAAGATATGCTAGAAGACATGGAGTTGAATTTACCTCGATAAATACTGTATCCCTCATTGCACCCCTGCTGGAACATCGTTAGAGTAGGACCCGCTTTGGAAAAGCTTCGACCGCTCTTCGGCACGGGCGGTCCGCGCCTTCTCCATCCATTCCGTTGCATTCGAAGTTGACGCCCCCACAGATCGCGCCTGCGCCCAGCGCGCGCGGGCCGGCCTTCAACCTGCCCCGACCAGGGACCTCCTTTCGGCGAGGCCGGGCAGTGTAGAGGAGAGACGATTTCATCATGGCTGCGAAGATCAGAATTCTGGTCGTCGATGACGACAAGGACGTGTGCGAGTACCTGAAGCAGTTCCTCACGGAGGAAGGCTTCCGGGTCAAGGCCCTCACCGATTCCACCCAGG
>JAUYMQ010000203.1 GCA_030698575.1 Deltaproteobacteria bacterium | reverse complement strand
CTTCAGGTTGAAGCCGAGATAGGTGTAACTGTTCGTGGGATACTTGAACTTCTTGAAGGCCCCCTTGAAGGCCGCCGTCTCGGTCTGGCGCGTCCACTGGGTGGGCGTAAGCCCCATTTCGTCGATGCCGCCGGCCTTGAGCTGCAGGAACTGGGTGGCCATGTCGGGAATGACCCGGCTCACCCACCGATCGATCCAGGGGCGCCCCTCGAAGTAGTCGTGGTTCGAAACAAGTTCGATCCTCTCCTGCGACTGCCAGTCCTTCAGGCGATAGGGGCCCGTCCCCACCGGATCACGCGTAAAGGGGAGCTTGGAGATATCGTCCCCCTTGGCCATGGGTTCCGCGAGCAGGTGCTTCGGAACGATCGCCAGGCTCCAGCTTTCGAGCGCCGGGCAGTAAGGCTTGTCGTAGGTGAACCTTATGGTGCGCGGGTCGAGGACCTCGGCCCTCTTCACCTGCTTGTAGGACTCCGAGTAGGGGGTGAGCGTCTTGGGATCGATGAGCGTCTGGTAGGTGAAGAGCACATCGTCGGCCGTAAAGGGGGTCCCGTCCTGCCACTGAACGTCGCCGCGCAGGTGGAAGGTCAGGGTGAGTCCGTCCTCCGACATTTCCCAGCGTTCCGCGAGATCGCCATAGAGTTCCCCATCACCGTCGTAGCTGAGGAGGCCATTGAGCAGAAGACTCGCGACCGCGATCGAGGCGCCGTCGCCGGCGAGCCAGGGAATGAGGTTGTGCGCGTCCGCGATCGAGGCGGTCACGAGCATGTCGCCGTAAGCGGGCTTGTCCTCACCGGCACCGAGTTCCGCAACCGGCTCCAGACCCTTCTCGGTCCTGCCGCAGGCCACGGACAGCAGGAGCGCGAGGAGAAGGGGCGAGAGCATTGCCCGGTTTGTCTTCATGCGTGCCTTCATCGGACGGAGGCCTCCTCGCCGGCGGAACCGCCGCCGGCGTCCGGTGGAACCGGAATCTCGGGGGAGAGCCCGGGCGTCAAGCGGTAGTCGATCGGGGGCGGAAGCTCGGTCATGGGAACCGTTTCGAAACCGGGCGGCAAACCGGGTGAGAAGAGACCTGCGTCGATCCTTGCATTGGGCTCCATCTCCTCGAACCTGATAGCCATGAGCACGTCGCGGGAGGGGACGCGAATGGAGATCTCCGAGGGGAACGCGATCCCCCCTCGATCCTTCCACCCCGCGTAGTCCACCACAGCCGCCAGTGCAGACGTCGGATCCATGATCTGGAGCCGCTTCAGCTGCAGCGTGCGCCCGTCGAGCGTGGCGAGGCTCACGCTCCCGCTCCGGTTCTCGGATCGTACGAGCAGATCCCGGCCATTTCTGTCCTGGCTCACGAAGGGGGAATGGGACGGCTCGGGCACGCCGCCGAGCAGGATCGCCACGATATCCTCCGGGTCGAGCGTGAAGGGGAGGAAGCGGGCCAGGTTCTCGGGTGTGGGGGAGCCGGTGTAGGCGCGTTTCTCGTCGGGGCTCAGGAAAACGAGCCGCGCGCCGTCGGAAGCCAGCACCGAAAAAACGCGCGAGAAAGGGCCGATGGTGTCTAGACGGACTTGCCGCGGCCGGACGACGTTGATTGCCTCCGAGAACCCGAATTTCCCACGGGGGGCCGAGAGCTGCACGCGCGCGAAGGCGCGGAGCGAGGCGACCTGCGAAGCGCGTTCGGCCTGGCGGCGTGTGAACGCCTCGGGCGTCAGCAGCTTCGCCGACTCCGGGACGGGAGGCGGACCTTCGGGCGCACGACAGGCCGGAACTGCGATGGCTGCCCCGGCGAGAATGAGCGCCAGGCCTGCGCGCCGGAGACGGAAGAGCATCCCGCGGCGCGGGAATTGATCCGCTGCGGCGCGACCCCGAGGGCCCGGATCAGGGGTTCTCGCTCTTCTGCTGGCTCTCGAGCTGCCTGATCTTCTCCCTGAGCTTGGGTGCATTCTCAGCCGTGGGGTGCTTTCGCAGGGCGTTCTCATAAGTCTCGATCGCCCGGGTTCGTTCATTCGTCTTGAGATAGGCGTCTCCCAGATGCTCGAGGATCACCGGATCGTCGTTCGCAAGGCGCGCGGCCTCCTCGAGCTCCTTCACCGCCTCCTGGTACCTCCCCTTCTGGTAGAACACCCATCCGAGACTGTCCCGGATGAAGCCGTCGTCCGGCTTGAGCGTGAGCGCCCGCCGGATGAATTCCTCCGCCTCGTCCAGCCTGGTACCGCGCTCCGCCCAGGTGTAGCCCACGTAGTTCAGTGCGCTTGCGTTCTCGGGGTTCAGCTCGGCGACCTTCTCCATCTGCGCGAGCGCCTCGTCGGGCATCTTCGCCTGGTCGTAGATGATGCCAAGCGTGTAGTAGGCGCGTTCATTCTTCGGGTTTCCGGCGAGCACTTCCTGGACCACGCGGACCGCATCGTCCACACGCTTGTCCTTGGCGTACAGGCTCGCCAGCACGAGTTTCAGATCAGTGGATTCGGGCTCGCCCTCGAGGGCAAGATCCATGACCCGAATGGCCTCCTTCACGTTGCCATCGCGCTCGTAGAGAAATCCGAGGTGGGTCTGGCTGTCGAGGTAGAACTGCGACTCGGGGGGAATGAGCTCGAACTCATCGAGGGCCCTGTCGAACTGCTCGGCCGCGATGAGAGCGACGGCGAGGTAGTAGCGGACGTGCTGTGCGTCGGGTCGGGTCATGAGTACCCGCTCGAAGCGCGCGATCGCCTCGGCGTAGTTTTTCTCCTCGAAGTAAAGCGCTCCAAGGCGCACGGTATTCTCGAGGTCGTCGGGGTTCGTCTTTTCAAGGCGGCGGTAGGCATCGAGCGCCTTCCCGGGCTCTTTCCGCTTCACGTAGAGGCCGCCGATCCGCGCCAGGGCCCGCTCGTCGTTGCTCGATTGGCGAAGCGCCTCGTTGTAGACCCGCAGGGCGTCCTTCTCGCGCCCGTTCTTCTCGTACTGATCACCAAGCTGGACCAGCGCCAGCGCCCGGTCTCCCGACAGCCGGCCTGCGCGCGCGTAGGTCCGCTCGGCCTGGGGCCAGCGCCCCGCCTCGGCGTAGGTCCGGCCGAGATAGGAGTGCACCCTCGCGTTCCGCGGCTGAATCTTCAGGAATTCGACCAGCACCAGAATGGCGGCGTCGTGCTTCTTGCGGTCGGTCTCTACGGACGCGAGGAGGATGGCCACGTCGTCGTTCGAGGGCTCCTGCTCGAGAATCTTGCGGTACTCCCGCGCGGCCTCGTCATAGCGCTTCTGCGAGTAGGCTATGCCCGCCAGGAGCGTGCGCGGGCGGGGGTCATCCGGCTCGAGTTCCACCGATTTGCGCACGTGAGGGAGGGCGGCATCGAGATCCCCCTGGCTGACGAGAAGGGTCGCGAGCGTCATCCGGATCTCGGGCGCGTCGGGATCGAAGATCGCGGCCAGCCCGAACTCCCGGATGGCCTCGTCCATGTCGCCCTCGCCCAGGGCGAGCTGCCCCAGGCTGAAGTGGAAGCCCGCGCGTGCGTCCTCGTCGGCCAGGACAATGGTCACCGGCTTCTTCTCGGGCGCCTCGCCGCCGGGAATGCCGAACCGGCCCTGGAAGTGTCCGCAGGCAGGAAGGGTCAGGATACAAAGGGCGGCGAGCCCGGAGAGCGCGCGTCGGAGGTTTCTGGTCATGGCTCCCTGGGTCATGGGGCGGGCGTACCTGGATCCGGCCGGACTATGGCCTGGGTTTGACCGGCCTATGCCGGTTTCGGCCCGATGACTTCCCGTGACCCCGCGCTGGGCCGGCGCGCGGAGGGCCTGCAGGGGCCCGACAGGTGATAACATCGGATTCCTTTTCCGTCAAAATTCCGCCCGAACATCCAGAGCTTCCGGCGAAGCCCGCTCCACCGCCACGGGTCCGCGCGAGGCCGCCGAACGATAGCACGCTTCGGCGATCTCGACCGCCCGAAGGCCGTCCTCGACGGTGACCGGCGGCGGCCCTCCCCGCGAGACGGCCGCAACGAAGTCAGAGAGCGCTTCTCGCACCGTGTGCACCGGCGCAGCCGGGGCAAGATCCACGATCTCGTAGCCCGTGATCCGGCGGGCGTAGCCGTGCACGTGATCTCCCACCAGCTGCCCGCCCTCCCCCACGAGCTCGATGCGCGCCGATCGACTGCGCGTGGCCTTCGAGCTGTCGACCAGCACAAGCGCGCCGCTTCCCGCCAGGCGCATGACGGCGGCGAACACGTCTTCGAGAGCGGGGTTGTGGACACGCCGGGTTTCGCAGCTCACGGCCTCGACCTCGTCGCCCGTGAGGTGGCGCACGAGATCAAAGAGATGGATCCCGGTGTGCAGGATGTTGCCGCCTCCAGCGACCGCCTCGTCGCGCTGCCAGGGGTGCGGCTGCCCCTCCATCCGTTGTGAGAGCCGGAGCACGTGAAGCGTGCCCACTTCATTCGCGTGCTCCCGCAGCGCCCGGACCACCGAGTTCCACCGAAGCGTCTGGGCCACCATCACGGTGACGGGACTGCCGGCGACTGCCCGCGCCAGGCGCGCTGCCTCCATTGCGTTCACGGAGAGCGGCTTCTCGATGAGAAGGTGCTTCCCCCGGGAGGCAGCCTTGCGCGCGATGTCGAGGTGGAGATCGGGCGTCGTGACGGCGGCCACTGCGTCCACGCCGGGATCGGCAATGAGGCCGTCGTAGTCTTCGTAAAACCGCGCGCCGTGCGCTGCCGCCCAGGCCTCGCCGGCCGCGCGATCCCGCCGGCATACCGCCGCGAGCCGCGCCCCCGGAACGTCCTGCGCCAGATGGGCCGCGTAGCGCGACCCGTGCGCACCCATGCCGATCAGTCCAAAGCGCAGCACGTCGGCTACCCGGTCCTCCCCGGGCCATGGCCCGGCCTCCAGCCCCGCAGACGGCGCGGGGCCCTCGAACTTCTGTATTCCTATCGGCGTCCCTTCCGCGGGCGCCAACAAGAATTTACCACCCGGTCGGCGGGAATTGAATGTGTCATTCAGAGCATTCTGCCAGAGCATTCTGCCAGGGCATTCAGGCAGGGCCTTGCAGCAACACGAAAAACTCCCGGTTGCCCGCCTCCCCGCGAATGGGCGATTCCACGCTTCCGCCCTCGCTAAAGGAAAGCGCACGCGCCGCCTCCAGCACCGCCGCGACCGATTCCCGCTGTAGCCCCTCGTCGCGAACCACACCCCCCTTCCCGACGCGCCCCTTGCCCACCTCGAACTGCGGCTTCACGAGGGCCAGGACCCTGCCCCCGGGCGCCAGAAGCTGCCGGACGGCGGGAAGCACGGTACGGAGCGAGATGAAGGCAAGATCGAGCGTGACGAGATCGGGACGCTCGGGGAGCGCTTCGGGGCGGAGGTGGCGAAGGTTCGTGCGATCCATGACGGTGACGCGCGGATCGGAGCGGATCTTCCAGGCGAGCTGCCCGTAGCCGACGTCGACCGCGTAGACCCCGCGTGCACCCCGTTGTAGCAGGCAGTCGCAAAAGCCCCCGGTCGACGCCCCCGCATCGAGGGCCAAAGCCCCGCGCACGTCGAGCCGCAGCGCGTCCAGCGCCCCGGCAAGCTTTACCCCGCCGCGCCCGACGAAGGGGAGCCCCCCGCGCACCTCGAGCTCCGCGTCGCCAGGGACGAGGATCCCCGGCTTGTCCACGCGCCGGCCGCCGGCATGGACCTGCCCGGCGAGAATGAGCGCGCGCGCCTTCTCACGACTCTCGGCGAGTCCCCGCTCGACCAGCAGGAGGTCGGCCCGCGCCTTGCCTGCCTGGGCCTTGCCTGCGGGGGCCTTGCCTCCACGTGGGCCGCCGGTGGATCCGGAAGGCGCGCGCCCGGAGCCCGGGCTCAAGGAAGGCGCTCCGCCGTGTCGCCCTGCGCCCGCTCGTCCGGGACCCTGGAGCCGCTGATCATCCCGCGCACGGTTTCCGCAATCTGGGCGGGGCGCAGGCCGAATC
>JAUYMQ010000197.1 GCA_030698575.1 Deltaproteobacteria bacterium | reverse complement strand
CGCGAGCGCGGCGGCGCCCAGCAGGTAGATAAGCACCGCGTTGACCCAGCCGAGGTGACTCCAGCCGCCGAAGCGGCCCGGAAGCGGGAAGAGCAGCGGGATCCCCGACCAGGGGCCGGGGGGCGTCGGCAGATCCCCGGCCAGGTGAACGAGGCCTCCGGCGAACAGCGCCAGGACCCTCGCAACGGAGGGGACCGGCCGGGCCGGCGGCCGGATCGGCGACGTTGTACGCAGGGACGCGAAGAGTGCAGGGAGGGCGACCCCCAGAACGGCGGCGAGAACGGCGCAACCGGCAAGGGAATGGAAGAAGACCCGGTGGGAATACCAGGCCGATCCGAAGTAGGTGGCGTGGCTGAAGAGCAGCGACAGGGCGTCGACGTCCGGCGCGAGCGCGCCGAGAGCGACCCATGCCACGAGCGACAGGCGCCGCTCGGGCTCGCCCGGTAACCCGTAGACCAGAAGCGTGCCGGCAAGCGCCCCGGTCAGCGCGTGCTCCGGCGGCGTCAAGGGCGGTCCGTTGATGCCGGCGGCGCCTCCCCGGCCGACCCCTCGATGGCATCGTTTCCGCCAACGCCGAGATCCTTCGTTTCGAGGCGGCGGATGCGGTCCCGCAGCCCGGCGGCCCGCTCGAAATCGAGCCCCGCCGCCGCCTCCCGCATCTCCTTCCGGAGTCCGTCGATCACCTTCCGCAGTTCGGAGGGCGGCAGGTAGGGCTCCTCGTCCTCGGCCACGACCGGCACGGTCACGTAGTCCTGCTCGTATATCGATCCCCGGATGTCGTGGATGGCTGCCCGTATGGTCTGCGGCGTGATTCCGTGCTCGGTGTTGTAGGCCGCCTGAAGTTCGCGGCGCCGCTCCGTCTCATCCATGGTGCGGCGCATCGAATCGGTGACCCTGTCGGCGTAGAGAAGTACGGTGCCTTCCACGTTGCGCGCGGCCCTGCCGCAGGTCTGCATGAGCGAGCGCTCGCTGCGGAGAAAACCTTCCTTGTCGGCGTCGAGGATCGCAACCAGGCTCACCTCGGGGAGATCCAGCCCCTCGCGCAGGAGATTGATCCCGACAAGGACGTCAAAGGCGCCGGTGCGCAGATCGCGGAGGATCTCCATGCGCTCGAGCGTCACGATGTCCGAGTGCAGGTAGCGCACCCGCACGCCCAGATCCGCGTAGTACTCCGTCAGCTCCTCGGCCATGCGCTTGGTGAGCACGGTGACGAGCACGCGCTCGCCACGCTCCACACGCAGGCGTATTTCGTCCAGCAGATCGTCCACCTGACCTTTCGCCGGGCGCACCTCGACCCGCGGGTCCATGAGGCCCGTCGGGCGGATGATCTGCTCGACAACGAGCCCCTTGGACTCACGGAGCTCCCACTCCGCCGGCGTGGCGGACACGTAAACGCACTGGCCGACCCGCTTCTGCCACTCATCGAAGCGCAGCGGCCGGTTGTCGAGCGCCGAGGGCAGGCGGAAGCCGTACTCCACCAGCGTCTCCTTGCGCGCGCGATCGCCCTTGTACATCCCGCCGATCTGGGGAATGGCGATGTGGCTCTCGTCGACGAAGAGGAGGAAGTCGGAGGGGAAGTAGTCAAGCAGGGTCCAGGGCGGCTCGCCCGGCTGCCGGCCGTCCAGGTGCCTGGAATAGTTTTCGATTCCGTGACAGAAGCCCATCTCGGCGAGCATCTCCAGATCGAAGTTCGTCCGCTGCCCGAGGCGCTGGGCCTCCACGAGCTTCCCCTGCGATTCGAGCTGGGCCGTCCGCTCCCTGATTTCCGCCTTGATCCCCTCGAGCGCGATCTTCACCCGCTCCTCGGTCGTCACATAGTGGCTCGCCGGATAGACCGCCAGCCGGCGCAGCTTGCGCAGTACCTTGCCGCGCAGCGGATCGATCTCGGAGATCGACTCCACCGTGTCACCGAAGAATTCCACCCGAAGCGCGAGGTCGCCCTCGTAAGCGGGAAAGATCTCCACCACGTCGCCCCGCACGCGAAAGGTGCCGCGGTGGAAGTCGACGTCGTTTCGCTGGTATTGCATGTCGACCAGCTTGCGAAGCGCCGCGTCGCGCCCCACCTCGCTCCCGTCTTCGAGATAGAGCAGCATGTCGAAGTACGATTCCGGATTTCCAAGGCCGTAGATGCAGGACACCGACGCCACCACGATCACGTCGCGCCGGGAGAGCACGGAGCGGGTCGCGGAGTGGCGCAGCTTGTCGATCTCCTCGTTAACGTGCGCGTCCTTCTCGATGTAGGTGTCCGACCTCGGAACGTAGGCTTCCGGCTGGTAGTAGTCGTAGTAGGAGACGAAGTACTCGACGGCGTTGTCGGGGAAGAGGCCGCGGAACTCCGCGAAGAGCTGTGCGGCGAGGGTCTTGTTGGGCGCCATGACCAACGTGGGCCGCCCCAGCCGGGCGATGGCATGCGCCATGGTGAAGGTCTTCCCCGAGCCGGTGATTCCCAGAAGGACCTGGTGGTTGATGCCGCGCTCGAGGTTCGCGCAGATCTCGTCGATGGCCTGCGGCTGGTCGCCTTTCGGCGTGAACTCGCTCACGAGTCGGAAGTCGCGCGACTGCCGCTTCGCGCGCTCCTCGATGCTCGAGCGCTTCGATGACCGCATCCTGGACCCCGGGGTGAAGGGAGCTCCGCCGACACTCTACCCCAGCCGGGCCGGCTACATCAGGCCCGCGCGGATCTCGCGGTAGACGTGCCGGCTCCGGAGCAGATCGGTATGCTTCACGCCGCGGAGCCGAATGTTTCTCGCGCCGCTCAGCCATGCCGATGCGGCGGGCACGACCTCGTCGTGGCTGCTGTAGATCGACGTGTAGGGGGTCGGCCCCGGTGTCTCATCGCCGGCGTTCAGTCGCCGCAGGTAGTCGGATCCCGGGCGCATCTCGAGGCATCCGCATCCCGGGCAGGCCATGTTGATCGCGGCGCCGTGGTGCGGCGTGCCCAGCGTCACGAGATGGGACACCTTCGCGCCACCTCCCAGAAAGCGGATGTAATCGCGCGCCGCGAGCCCACCGCGGCTGTGAGCCACGATGTCCACCCTGGAGCAACCACTCTCCTGCAGCACGTCATCGACCTTCGCCGACAGCGCCTCGGCCCAGTCGTGGGTGCAGGTGTTGCGCGACACGTCGAGCGTCACCACCCGCGCCCCGGGATAGCCGTCGCTCCGGAGACGCTCGGTGAGCACGCTGAGCGAGGCGTTCGTGTAGTAGTGACCGTGGAGCAGAAGGATGGGGAGTGGGCTGCAGGGCGGCTGGGGATCGTCAGCGAGGGCCGCGCCCGGGGCCAGGAAAGCGGCGGCAAAGGCCAGGCAGAGCAGTCCGGAAGCGCGCCCCGCTTTTGTCGACACCGTCCCGGATCGACGGAGCGCGGCCGTCATGCGCCGTCGCCGGGGCGCTCCTTGCCGAACTTCCAGGTCGTCTCGTTCGGGCCGTCCTCGAGCAGCACCCCCTCATCGGCCAGCCCGTCACGGATCTCATCGGCACGGGCAAAATCCTTCCCCTTGCGAGCCGCCGCGCGCTCGGCGATCAGCCGCTCGATGCGTTGCGAATCAACCGGGGCGGCGTCTCCCCTCAGGAACGTATCTGGATCCATGCGGAGGACTCCGAGGATCTCGCCAATCCCCTCGAAGGTGAGGCGCGCCAGGCGCGCGAGCAGATCGGTGAAGGGCGTCGGGCCCGCCTGGCCGCGATCTACTTCCGCCAGGAAGATATTGATCGCCCTCACCGTCTCGAAGACCTGGCCGACGGCCTGGGCCGTGTTGAAGTCGTCCTCCATGGCCTCCCGCACGCGATCCGAAAGAGAGGCGAGGGAGTTCCAGGCGTCGGCCGCAACCCCTGAAGCACCGTGGGGCGGCGGATCCCCCGGCCCGGGGAGATTTGGCGGGGCCGCATGACCGGGCAGCGAGAGGGCGTTGATCTTCGCAAGCGCGCCGTAGACGCGCTCAAGCGCCTGCCGGGCCTCGGTGAGGCGATCGAAGGAGAAATCGAGCGGGCCGCGGTAGTGGCTCGAGATCAGGAAGTACCGGAGTACCTCGGGGGTGAACTTCGAGAGGATCTCGCGCACCGTGAAGAAGTTGCCGAGCGACTTCGACATTTTCTCCTTGTCGATCGTGACGAAGCCGTTGTGGAGCCACCAGCGCGCGAATGGCTTGCCGCTGGCCGCCTCGCTCTGGGCAATCTCGTTTTCGTGATGGGGAAACTTGAGATCGAGGCCGCCGCCGTGGATGTCGATGGTCTCACCGAGGTGCGCCGTGGCCATCGCCGAGCACTCGATGTGCCAGCCGGGCCGCCCCGGCCCCCAGGGCGAGTCCCAGGCGGGCTCGCCCTCCTTCGCGCCCTTCCACAACGCAAAGTCGCCGGCGTACTCCTTCTTCTCGTCGATCTCGACGCGCGCGCCCGCGAGCAGATCGTCGGTCTCACGGTGAGAAAGCTTTCCGTAGCCGGGGAACCGCTTCACGGAGAAGAACACGTCCCTTCCGCCCACATAGGCGTGGCCGCCTGCGATCAGCCGCTCGATGAGCGCCACGATCTGCGCGAGGTGTTCCGTGGCCCGCGGTTCGAGCCGCGGTGACAGAAGCCCCAGTGGCTCGAAATCGTCCCGGAAAGCCTCTATGTACTTCTCGGCCAGCGCCTCCGTCGCGATCCCTTCCTCGCCGGCTCTCCTGATGATCTTGTCGTCGATGTCGGTGAAGTTGCGGACGTAGTCCACCTCGTAGCCAAGGCTCCGCATAAAGCGGTAAATCACGTCGAAGACGACCGCGGCGCGCGCGTGCCCCACGTGGCTCAGGTCGTAGACCGTCACGCCGCAGACATACATGCGCACCTTGCCCGGCTCGAGAGGCTCGAAGGGGTCTTTGCTCCGGGTGAGCGAGTTGTAGATCCTGAGGGCCACCTGGCCTCCTGGGTCCGCCTGCGCGCCGGCCCGGTTGACTTAGCCTGCATCTTCCCCGGCGAGGAGAACGACCGCCTGCGCCTCGATCCCTTCCCCTCGCCCCAGGAAACCGAGTTTCTCCGTGGTGACGCTTTTCACGTTCACCAGATCCGCCGGGAGGCCCAGCGCCTGCGCGATGTTCGCCGACATCTTCTCCGTGTACGGGCCAATCCTCGGCTCTTGCGCCAGCACCGTCGCGTCGATCTGGCGGACCCGCAGGCCGCGCCCGGAAAGCATCTCGCGAACCTTCATCAGAAGCGCCGCACCCGACGCGCCCTTCCAGGCCGGGTCCGAGTCCGGGAAGTGACGGCCCAGATCACCAAGACCCGCACCTCCGAGCGCGGCGTTGCAGACCGCATGGCTGAGGACATCGGCGTCGGAGTGCCCCGCGAGCCCCCGGTCGAAGGGGATCTCGACGCCGCCCAGGATCAGAGGGCGGCCGGGTACGAGGGCGTGCACGTCGACGCCCTGCCCCACGCGAAAGGGAAGCGGGCGGGCGGTCATTCTTTGGACTCCGGGGCTTTGGACTCCCGGGCTTTGGGCTCCCGGGCTTCTGACTCCCGGGGGCCCGACTCCCGGGCCGCCAGAAGGCAGTCCGCCAGAATCACGTCCTCCGGCGTGGTGACCTTCAGATTTCCGTAGTCGCCCAGAACCACCAGCACTCTGATTTCCAGCGCCTCGAGCAACGCCGCTTCGTCGGTCGAAACGCGCCCCTCCCGCCGCGCGCGCGCGAGCGCCGAGCGCAGTACGGAGGCGCGGGCCACCTGGGGTGTTTGCGCGAGCCAGAGGCGCTCGCGATTGAGCGTTTCGATGATCCGGTCATTCGCGCCGACAACCTTCACGGTTTCCTTCACAGGAACGGCGAGGATGGCCGCCCCCCGCCGCTCGGCGGCGTACACCACCCGCGTGACGTCGATGGGTCGGACGAGCGGCCTCGCCGCGTCGTGCACCGCCACGAGGTGATCCTCGCCTGGAAGATCGGCGCCAAAAAGATCGGCGATCGCGTCCAGCCCGGCGCCCAGTGAGTCCTGGCGATGCGCTCCGCCCGCCACGATCGCCTGCACCTTTCCTCCGACCGCAGCCGCCACCTTCCTGGCGCGTTCCTCCTCGCCCGGGGGCGCGACGACCACCACCGCGGTGATGGCCTCGCTCTCCTCGAAGGCGCGGAGCGACCAGTGGAGGAGCGGCCGGCCGTGAAGGGTGAGAAAGGCCTTCCCGCTCGCGGGCGCCTCCTGGCCGAGTCGCTCGCCACGTCCAGCGGCGAGCAGCAAGCCGACGGCGCCGGCCTGGCCGGCGACGACCTTCCCGGATCGCTGCGATGGAGGCACGGACAAGCAAGACCCCCGGAACCGATCGGACGCCGGAAGCTTCCCGCGATACCGCCGGGAGCGGCGCCGGTGCCGCCAGTGGGAAGGAAGTTTAGCCTGACCTCGCGCGCCGCGACAACCCGCATCGGCCGGGAGCCGCTCAGCCGTCGAACATCAGCAGGAGCGCCGGCAGGAGGATCAGATCGCAGAACAGGCTCACGAGGATCGCCACCGCCATGAAAAGCCCCAGATACATGAGCGGGAGGAAGCCCGAGAGCAGGAGCACCGCGAAGCCCGCCGTGAGTATCACCGACGCCCAGATGATGGGCGGCCCGACGGACTCGTACACCGAGCGGAGTGCGGCCTCGCCCCGCTCGCCGCTATCCGTGCGGGCGCGGTAGGCGGTGATGAAATGAATCGTCTCGTCCACGATGAGGCCCAGGGCTATCGATGCGGCGATGCTCGTGCCGGTGCTCAGGCTCACTCCCAGCGTCCCCATGACGCCGAAGAGCACCGCCACGGGGACGAGGTTGGGGACCATCGCCAGCAGGCCGAGCTTCACCGAGCGAAGATAGACGCAGAGCAGGAGCGAGATCGCGGCGATGGCGACGAGCACGCTCCACACGATGCCCCGGGCGATGGCGCCGCTCGTCTTGTTCAGCAGCTGCATCGTCCCCGTGACCGTCACCGATGTTTCGGGGCCGAAAATGAAACCGGCCTGGCGATGGATGAGTTCGATGCTCTCGGAAAGCTTGCCGGATGAGACGAGATTCCCGCGCACGTAAACATTCGCCTCGCGCTGCGTTTCGTCCACGTAGGGGCGGAGGACGGGGCTGTGACCGCCCAGGCGAATCATCCCGATCAGCTGCAGGACCTCGAAGGCGCTGTCGGGAATCCAGGGCTCGGACGCGCTCTCGCCGTTCAGGGAACGGCGCACGGTGGTCAGGATGTCAGGCAGGGCGAGCGTCTTGTTGATGCCCGGGATGCCCTCGACGGCGTCCTGAAACGTTGCTATCCGGCGAAGCATGTCGGGGTCGGCGATCCCGCCGTCGCGCCCTGAATCGATCAGGACCATCATCGGAACGACCCCCGAGAGCCGCTCGCTCGCGCGGTTGATGTCCCGGGGAACGGGGTGCCCCGCGTGGAAGTAGGCGAGGTAATCCGTTTCGATGCGCACGCGCAGGAGGCCCAGCAGTGAGGCGCCCATCAGGAGGAGGCTCACGACGACGATGGTCCGGCGCTTCCGGACCACCCAGGGCGCCAGATTCCGGAGCGCATGCGCCCCCGTGAGCGGCGAAGCTCCGTCCATCGCCGCGGCGCCGGATCGCGGCGGAAAGAGGCGATCGAGGGCGGGCAGCAGGAACACCGCCGCCAGAAGCATGCAACCCACGCCGGAGGCCGCGAAGATTCCGTGATCACGAATCGTATGAATGCGGCTCGACAGAAGCGCCAGGAAGCCTATCGCCGAAGTGAATGCGGAGAGGAAGACGGCCGCGCGCGTTCGGCTGCGCCGGGCGTCATCGCCGAGTGAGGGGAGGATGTGCACCGCATAGGTGCAACCGATCGCCAGCACCACGCTCGGCAGCACCACGCTCACCACCGAGATCGTCCGGCCCATCAGCGAGGAGATCCCCAGCGTGAGCACTTCGCCGGCGCCAATCGCCGCCAGTGGAAGGACCACGCCCCTGCGGCTGCGGAAGGTCAGGAAAAGCAGCAGCGCGACCACCACGACCGTGACCGGGGTGAGACGCTTCAGATCCCGGTGAAGCAGTTCAGCGATGGCCACCTTCGCCAGCGGAATGCCGACCACCGTGGCCCGGCCGGGTCCGGACCATCCCTCGGCGGCCGCCTGCACGCCCGCGACCGCGCCTGCAAGGGCCGCGCCGTCGCTTCCGTACTCCCTCAGGAGCACGTTTATCGCCGTCACTGAGCCGTCCTTCGACACGAGGTTGTCAATCAGGATGGGGGTGTCCAGAACACGCGCGCGCAACACGTCGGGAGGGACGGGGCGCGCGCGCGTCCCCGCAATGGGCGACGCTTCGAATCCCGCCCCCTGCCCTGGCAGCTCGACGCTGGTAAGGCTGACGACCTCCGCGACGTCCGGCAGGTTGCGGATGACTTCGCTGAGTTCGCGTACCGCTTCGAGGATCGCCGGCGCGAAGACGTCGGGCGCCTCGATCATCACCACGATGATCTCGTCGATGGTCCCGAACTTCTCACGGGCGAAATCGCGCACCAGGCGATCCGGATCGTCGTCGAGGAGAATGCCTTCCGCCGAGGTGTCCACGCGGAGATGCAGGGCGGCGAT
>JAUYMQ010000184.1 GCA_030698575.1 Deltaproteobacteria bacterium | reverse complement strand
CATCGTCCCTTCGACTCTCTCGTCCCCGAATGCACCGGGGCCCGTTGCTTCCCACTCAGAAAAACTGCGCGGGGAATTCGATGAAGAAGTTCGTCAGCGCCGACGAAATAGGCCAGATGATATTCCCGATCATGCGGTTCGTCGTGGGGATGAAGAAGAGAAGCATCAGCGGCAGGAACCCGTATCGCTCGAGCCGCATGAACCATCCCGCGTAGGGCATCGGCAGCACCGATATGGCCACCTTGCTGCCGTCCATCGGGGGAATCGGCAGCAGATTGAAAATCGCGAGCATCACGTTGATCCGGATGCCCCAGATGAGCATCAGAATGACGGGCTGACCGATGCCGCTCATGATGACGCCGTCCGGCGTGACCTCCACCGGAAAGGCCAGAATCGCGAGCTTCAGGATCAGACCGCAGATGGCCGCGAGGCCGAGGTTCGTCAACGGCCCCGCCGCCGACACGATCCCCATGTCCCGCTTCGGGTCGCGGAGATTGTTCGGGTTCACCGGCACGGGCTTCGCCCAGCCGATGATCGGCGCGCCGGAGACCGCCAGTATCAGCGGGAGCAGAATCGTCCCCACGGGATCGATGTGGGGAATCGGGTTCAGCGTGAGCCGGCCGAGCATTCGCGCGGTCTGGTCGCCATGTCGCGAGGCCACCCATCCGTGGGCGACCTCATGGCACGTGATCGCGAAGATGGCGGGGGGAGCCACGACCAGGATAGTGGAGATGACGTCTTGGAAGGCGATGACTCCCCCCGGAACCGGTGCGCCGCGGGGGAGGCGCGACCCGCCCAGACGGCCTCCCGGGCGCGGCAAAGTTACTGGAATATCGGACGTTTAGCAGAACCCGTCGGGCCTGTCAACGTGGTTCTGCGCGACAGGCCGCGACGGTCGAAGCCGTCTCGAAGGAGGGGTCGCGGGCTTTCCGCGCCCAGGCGGGAGTCCCCGCGCGCTTGGCGCGAAAGGCGGCGCCCGAAGCGCGCCAGCGACCAGTCGCCCTCCAGCGCGGCGCTTGCAGTCGTCTTTCGCGCGACCTTCGCTGGCGCGCGAGGGGGTGCGCCGCCGTCGCGCCGCGCGGGGACGGGACCCGCCGAGCACGGAAAGACCGCGGCCCCGCCAAGTCGCGCACAGGCCACCGGTGCCAAGCGCACGGGGGATTGCTTCGTCGCTTCGCTCCTCGCAATGACATGCGGGGCCGGGCAATGACATGCGACGCCTCAATGCCCCTAGTTCTGCGCACCGAGCAGCCGTTTCGCGAAAGCAAGCTCGTCCTCCCGGGTCGCGACGGGTCCATCGAGCCGCGCGTCGAGCAGCCGGCGCAGGGCCTCTCCCACCCCCGGCCCCTCCGCGAAACCGAGTGCCAGCAGATCGCCGCCGGTAAGCGCCGGCCGCAAGTTCCGCCATTCGGTGATGTAGCGCGACGCCGCGCGCCTCGCCGCTTCGTCCTCCGCCACCGCCATGAGCCAGAGCAGCGCCTCGAGCGAGAGCGGACGCAGCGCCGCGGCGAGCGCGCTCGGCGGCCCGCCGGCGCCGGCGCGGAGCGCGCGCAGGGCCCGCGGCACGTCCTTCCGGGCTCCACCAATGCAATCCGCATGCCCGCCGGCAACGCCCAGCCGCGCCTCGATGCGCGCAACGGCCTGCCGATCGATCCTCTCCGTGGCGGCCAGCCAGGCAGGCACCCAGGCGGTGACCGCCTCGCCCGTGTAGAGGAGCCGGAACCAACCCAGCACCTCCTCCACGCGGTCGAGGCGGCGCTCGCAGCCCATGTCAGGCTGGAAGTCCGGATCGATGGCGCGCAGCAGGCCGTGGCCCTGGAGCCGCCGGAGGATGGCGGCGGCGCGCGGCTCCTCGAGGGTCAGGATGAGCTCGTTCAGGATGCGGCCACCCGAGACGGCCTCGAGGTGGGCGGCGGCGGTCTGGAAGAGGCGCTCGGTGAACTTGCCCACGCGGAAATGGAAACGCTGCTCGAAGCGCAGCGCCCGGAAGGCGCGGGTCGGATCCTCGACGAAGGAGAGGCCGTGAAGCACGCGGACCCTCCGCTCCTTCAGGTCGCGCTGCCCGCCGAAGAAGTCGAGCAGCTCGCCGAAGCGCGCGGGTGAGAGATCGATGGCCAGCGTGTTGATCGTGAAATCGCGCCGGTAGAGATCGCGGCGGAGCGAGCTTCGCTCGATGGCCGGGAGCGCGCCGGGATGCTCGTAGCGCTCCTGCCGCGCGCTCGCCACGTCGATGCAGTAGGCGCCGCCCTCGCCGGGGAGATCGGGGCGCCCGGAAAGCCGAATGCTCGCCGTGCCGAACATCTCGTGGGTCCGGGCCTCGCCGCCCAGCTCAACGGCGAGATCCGTCGCGAACGCGATGCCGTCGCCCTCGACGACGAGATCGAGATCGTAGTCGGGCACGCCGAGGAGCAGATCGCGCACGAAGCCCCCCACCACGTAGACCGCCGCACCCTGGGCGGCACCCGCCTCGCCCGCCGCGTGCAGGATGGCCAGCAGCGGACCGGGCAGGCGCTCGTCGAGCAGATTTGCGAGCGCGCGGCGCCTGGCCGATTCATCACCAGCCGTGGGGCCCGCCGTGCCGTCCTCCGCGGGCGGGAGCAGATCCGCCAGACGGGCGGCCTCCGGCGCCGCACGCACCAGATCCTGCCGTGTCACCACGCCGACAAGCTTTCCCCCCTCGAGGATCGGCACCAGCCGCTGGTGATGCTCGCGCATGGCGCTGGCGATCTCCTCCAGGTGAGCATCGGGGCCGAGGGCGGTGAACTCGGTGGTCATGTAGTCGCCTGCCGGCGCGTCACCCAGCGCGTGGTGCAGGGCCCGGTCGGTGGTCTGTCGCGAGATGAGCCCCAGGAGCTTCCCCTCCGCCGCGATCGGCAGCGTGTCGAAGCGCAGGCGCGAGAGCATCGCGGCGATCTCGCGCATGGGTGTGCCGGGCGCGGCGGTCTTCACGTCGGAGGTCATGCACTCGCGCGCCCGGCGGGTGGCCCGCACGCGCCCTTGCAGGGCGTCGAGAAGAGAGTCCCGCGTCTCGACGAGGGTGCGGTCCTTCACCGTCGCGGCCGCGGCGCTTGGGTGACCGCCGCCTCCCATGGCCTCCAGGGTATGCGCCGCGTCGACCGCCGGATCGCGGCTGCGCCCCACGACGAACACCCGATCAACCATGCGCGCGATGGCAAAGAACGCGCGCGCCCCCAGCACGCCCATCGCGCGCGTCGCAATCTCGCCGAGGCCTTCGATGTGCGTCTCGCGGGTCGCCTGCGACAGCACCACGTCGGCGCCGTGCACGCGCACGCAGCTGGCGGCTTTCAGCAGATCGTCGAGCAGCGCTATCTGCCCGGCGTCGAAGTCACCCGGCAGGTAGCGCCCCACCACGCCCAGATCGGCGCCCGCGCGCAGCAGACGCGCCGCCGTCTCGCAGTCCTCCGGCGTGGTTCCCGGGTAGGTGAGGCAGCCGGTCTCCTCATAGAGACCGAGCAGATACAGCGTGGCCTCGGCGGGCGGCACGGGCATTCCCCGCTCCTCGAGCAGTTCCAGCATGAGAGTCGTGTTGGCGCCGACGGGGCGCGAAACCTCCACCATGCCCCGCAGCCCCCCGGGGCCGGGCGGATGGTGATCGTAGACGTGGAGTTCGACGTCGGGGCTTCGCGCGAGATCCCCAAGCTCGCCGAGGCGCTCAGCGCTGCGGGCATCGACGACGATGAGGCGCCGGACCGCCGCGCGGTCGAGATCGCGCAGCGCCAGCACGGGCAGGTCGGGCAAGCGTCCATCGGAGATGAACTCGCGAAGCGCCTTCTCCTGGGAACCGGGAAAGACGATGCAGGCCTCGGGGTAGAGCCGGTGCGCGGCAACCATGGATGCGAGCGCGTCGAAGTCGGCCTCGATGTGGCAGGTAATGACGTCCACGCGGCCTCACTTCCCCCTGGGATGAATGTCGCGGATCACGTGGCGGAGCCGCTCGGCGTCGACATGCGTGTAGATCTCGGTCGTCGCGATGTCGCTGTGCCCGAGCAGCGTCTGCACCACGCGCAGGTCGGCGCCGCGCTGGAGCAGATGGGTCGCAAAGGAGTGCCGGATGGTGTGGGGCGAAAGCTTGCGCCGCACGCCCGCCACGCGCGCGTATCGCCGGATCATCTCCCAGAAGCCCTGGCGCGTCATGGGGCCGCCGCGGTTCGTGACGAACACGGCCTCGCTCCGCCGCCCCTTGAGCAACCCCGGACGCCCGTTGTCGAGGTAGGCGGTGAGCCTCTCGACGGCGGTATCGGAAAGCGGCACCGCCCGCTCCTTCCCCCCCTTCCCCAGCGCGCGGGCGAAGGCGGCGTGCAGGTTGAGCGCGCGCATCTCGAGGGAGACCAGCTCCGAGACGCGAAAGCCCGTCGCGTAGAGCGTTTCGAGCATCGCGGCATCGCGGAGCCCGCGGGGCGTGGCTGGGTCGGGCGCGGCCAGGATGGCCTCGACCTCCTCCAGGGAGAGCACCTTCGGCAGGTTCCGGCCGCGCCGGGGCGCGGGGACGTCCTCGGTTGGATTCGATTTCGCGGCGCCCGCCGTCACCAGGTAGGCATGAAGCCGCCGCACCGAGACCAGGTTGCGCTCGGCTGATCGGGGCGAGAGGCCGTCCCGCATGAGCGTGGCCAGGTAGACCGAAACGAGATCAGGCGTGGCGCGGGCGGGGTCGGTGCGGCGCGAGGCGAGAAACCGGCCATAGCGCGCGAGATCGCGGGCGTA
>JAUYMQ010000174.1 GCA_030698575.1 Deltaproteobacteria bacterium | reverse complement strand
ATAGGGGATGGAGAGCTGCCCATTGCTAATTAGTGACGCAAGTACCGTCGTCCCAGCCGCTCCACCCAACCACCGCTCTACCGTGCTGGCCGCAGCCGCTGCCGTGATGGTGAAGATATTCTCCTTGCCCCGGAACGTCACCCCGGCATCGTTCCACGTCTGCGTGTGCGTCTTCGGCTGAGACGTGGTGAGGGTACCGGCGGCAAGGGTGGCGGTGGCGAGGTAATCAGCGAGGCTTTTCTTGGAAAAGCTCAGGGAGGAAACCGGAAACTGCATGGTCGCCTCCTATGTGCCGTAAGCGAAGCGGACGCCTTCACCCGACACCAGGGCGTCAACGAACACGTCGGCGAGATTGTCTATGGCGAGGACGATACTTTCGCCAGCAGCCATCAGGATGCCGTTACCCGTCGCCACGGTGGCGTCAACGCCGGTCGCCCCGACAGCAACCAATGACGTGTTGTCGGTCTGCGCCTGAATGATCACCCACTTCGCGGCGGTCGAGGCGGCGAGAGCCTCATGTGTCCCGGCGGATGTGACCGTCTTAACCCCGTGGCCTATCCCGGTAGTGGAATGATCGACCTTGCCGATGGTCTCGGAGCCAGCGGCCAAAACCGGCGCAGACGGATCAACAATGTCGCCGGCCGCGTTGACAATCTTGGTGTACTTGGCGATGTTCGTGACGGTAGTCGGGAAGGAGGTCATCGTCTATTTCCTGTGAGATTAAACGGCTTCCGGTGTTGGCGCGCGCTATGAGTCGTCACCGTTCCCCAACGCGCCTGCTTTCGCATACATCCAGCTTGATAGCCCACCCCGCCGTTCTGGGCCGTGGGGAAGAAACCGGGGACGGTGTGTAGAGAAACGCCGCTACTTCTAGGATTTTGCGCGGGCAGCGATAAGCCTTAACAGCAAATCGTGAACATCGCCCGTCCCGCCTAACTCCATGGCGCTGGAGTTAAGTGACCACCATTCGCGAAACGCATCTTCTAGCGCTTCGCGTTCCACCATTCCGTTTGCCGCGTGTGCGCTCATTGTCTCGGCGACGGCCTCAGTTGGCAGCATCGTTCATCTCCTTATTCCCCGCCCGGCCGCTTGGCGGCGGACTTCGGATCGGGTTTGTTGCGTTCCTTGATCGCCGCCGTTGCCAGTTTCACGCCAGCGTCAAGTGCGCCCTTGCGCTCCGACTGGCGTTCCTGGGTGTCCATCCACGCTTGCTCGGTGGCAACGTCGGCGGCGATCTTTTCCCGCTTCGCCGCAACATCGGCTTCGGTCTGTACCATCTTCGTCTCGGCGTCGGCCGCTATTCTCAGCCGGTCGGTTTCCGTCCGGGCCTGCAATTCCTGCATCCGGCTCTCATAATCGAGAGTACCGTCGTCGCCGCCATCCCCGTTCGGCTCAACGCCGACTTCCGTTGCAGTCTTGACGGCATCGGCCTGCGCCTTGCCGGCCTGTGCCCGTGTCAGCAGCACCTTGGCCTCGGTCAGCATGGCCTCAAGCTGCATCATCTTCTTGGCCTGTTCGGCCTGCGGGCCTTCGCTCGCCTGTTTCGCGGCCTGTTTGACCTTCTCGACGACGCTCTCCGGGAACGGCGAGTATTCCAGCAACGCGATCTGGATTTCCGGTGGCAGGCCCCAGAACTTCTCGCCGATCAGCGCCCACACCCGCTCCTTCTGGTTCGGACTGGTCGGGCCTTCATCGACGATGATGTCATACTTGACGCTCGCCGATTTCATCGCCCTGACGGTTTCCAAGGGCTGGAATTGTTGCCTGCCGTCCGTGCCGATGATCTTGACCAGCGTCTGCGGGGAAAGCAGATTCTGGATGTAGTAAAGCAGCACCTTGCCCTGATTGCGGTGATATCTCCGGAGCGAGCGGAACAATTGTGCGAGGATGGTGACGCCGGCCTGTCTCCGCTGGTACTCAAGCGAGGCGGGCTGATCGGCTTCCCTCATGCCGAGCATTTCCAGATTGATGCCGGCCACGTCCCGAACCGAAGAAATGGCGAACTCCATCAACTGGTAAAAGCCCGTCGGGAATTGCGCCTGTGGCTTGGCAAGGAACTTCGGTGATTGCCCGCTCAGCGTTCCCGGCTGCACCCATGTAATCTGATCGGTTGCCGAATAGGTTTTCTCGAACTCCTTCACGTCTTCGACCGCATCGGTTTCCATCATCATCCCGCCCTTGGCGTTGGCGTTCATGATGTGGAGGGTTTGGCTCAGCCACTTGTTGGCCCACCGCTGCGGGTCTTTCATCGCCCGCACGATGCCGTACCAGGTGCCGGCGATCCGGTCCCGGAAGGCGGTGATGCAGTTGAAGGTGAAGTGCGGACATTTCAGGTCGCGCAGCTCCAAGATGGTCCGACCAATAAAAGCCTGCCGGAATATCTTCCGGTTAAGTTTGACGTACTTGATGCCGAGCACGTCCAGCTTATCCTTCAGCCCAGCCTCGAACTTTGCCGCCGGCACATCAACCGCCTGCCCCGTGCCCGGATCGGCGACCTTGTAGAACGGCTTCAACTCCAACCATTGACACTGTACGATGGTGACGGTGCGGTCGTCGTCCTCGGTCGATTTGTCGCTGTCGGAAACCGACGCGCTGGTTTCGTCGTAACGATTGTCCTCGTCTCGATCCGAAACTTGTCCGTCGTCGTCTACCTTGGCCCAGCCGGCGTTGAGGTCTGAGTCGGGAATATCAGGGAACTTTTCCCGCGCCCAGACTATCGGCTTGTCCCTGACGCGCCACCAACGCCGTGCGTCGGACAAATTGCGCTTGCGGGCGTCACAGTCCCAGACCATTTCCAGCGGATCGATGCGCTCGACCACCGGCATCGGCTCGTCGGGATCGTCGTCCATGTCCAGACGCGAGTCCGTGACACCAATGCCGCAGATGGACGAGTCCCAGAATGCGTCCGATTCCTCGTCGTCGGCATCGCATTGATCGCGGAACCAACTAGCAGCCGAGGTCAGGCCCTCGTTGGCCTTTACGTCTCCCTGTTCGCGGGGGAGGTATCTGATTTCCTGCGCATTGTTGATCTGCTCACCGGCCACCGAACGAATG
>JAUYMQ010000173.1 GCA_030698575.1 Deltaproteobacteria bacterium | reverse complement strand
GATCTCTTCGGCGAAGGGATCTACGTCGGCAAGGGCATCTACGATGCCGAGGCCTTCGAACGGAGCCTTTCGGGACGCGTGCCGGAGAACGCACTGTTAAGCCACGATCTCTTCGAGGGTCTTCAGGGGCGAGCAGCGCTGGCAAGCGACATCGTTCTCTATGAGGGCTTCCCTACACGATATACGGAGTTTGGCCGGCGATTGCACCGTTGGGTGCGCGGCGATTGGCAGATCCTCCCCTGGCTCGCGGATCGGGTCCCAGGCGAGAGCGGACGCCGCCTCCCGAATCTACTCTCGCGTCTCGATCGCTGGAGAATCGTAGATAATCTCCGTCGCAGCCTCATGGCTCCCGCGCTGGTCGCATTGCTTGCGGCCGGGTGGCTTTCCCTTTCCGGCAGCCCCTGGGTCTGGACGACCCTCGCCCTGTGCGCGCCCGCGGGATACCTGTTCACCGACCTCGTCACCGGACTTGCCCGCGGGCGTCGGCGCGGGGCCGTGCGGGGCACCCTTCGGCGCCTGGTAGACCACGCGGGGCGCTGGTTTCTCTCGATTGTCTTCCTCCCGCATGACGCAGCCATCGCAGTCGACGCGATTATTCGAACGCTCTGGCGGCTTTTCGTATCGCACCGCCATCTTCTCATGTGGACTTCCGCTGCCCACGCAACCGAGCGAATTGCCGGGCCCGGATCGCGGATGTTGATCTGGCGCCAGTTGTGGACAGGCCCGATCGCTTCAATCGCGCTCACAATAGCAATCAGCCTTATAAGGCCGTCCGCCCTTCCCTGCGCGGCGCCGCTGCTCCTCCTCTGGTTCGCATCGCCCGGGATCGCGGAGCGCATGAGCCGGCCGCGGCAGTTCCGCCCCGAGATCCTGGGCGTGGAGGAGCGCGCCTTCCTCCGCCGGATTGCCCGTCGCACCTGGTTCTTCTTTGAAACTTTCACGGGTCCCGACGACCATTGGCTTCCCCCGGATAACTTTCAGGAGGATCCCGACAGAGGAATTGCCCACCGGACGTCACCAACCAATATCGGGATGATGTTCCTCTCCTCACTGACCGCGTGGGATTTTGGATACGCAGGTTCGGCCGATTTTACCGCGCGAGTCCGGAACAGCCTGGAATCTCTGGAGCGCATTGAGCGCTATCGAGGGCACCTCTACAACTGGTACGACACCCGGTCCCAGGAACCCCTCGAGCCTCGCTACGTCTCGACGGCCGACAGCGGAAACCTCGCCGTGAGCCTTCTCACGCTGAAAGAGGGTTGCCTGGAACTCGCGGAGAGCCCGGCGTTGCGCCGGGAGCTATGGGATGGCCTTGCGGACGCGTTATCCCTGTTGACCCTCGCGCTCGCGCGATCGCCGGTGAGCAGTGAGGGCGAAGCACCTCGTGCGCGCGTGGCGGCCATCGCAAAGCAGGTTTCCAAGGCGCGGGAGGACCCGCCGGTGTGGCAGGCAACACTGACCCGGCTCTGTGAGCACGACTGCCCCGAGCTTGATCGGATGCTCATGGCGGCCATCGCGCTGCCCGGCAGCTCACGGCCCGAAGCCCTGAGCGAGATCCGCACCTGGCTGGAGCGGATTCACCACCACCTGCGCGGCATGCAGCGTGAATTCGAAACGCTTGTTCCGTGGATCGCGCTTACAGAGGCGCCTCCGGCCGGTTGCGAGGGTCTGGCTCGCAGCCTTGCCACCCTCCTCCCGCCCACCCTCGGACTGAAAGAGACTGAGGAGCGGTGTCATCGTGCCCGGGAGCTGTGCGCTCACGCCGCACTGGCGGGAGGGGAAGATGGTCCGGCGCAGGCATGGATCGAGGCGCTGGATGCCGCCATCGAGAGGGGGGCCGTGGCTGCCCGCGAGCTGCATGGAAGCTTGCTGGATGCCGCGGAAAGGGCGGAGTCGCTGGCCCTGGCCATGGATTTCCGGTTCCTCTTCGATGAGGAGTCGCGGCTTTTCCACATCGGCTACAACGTCAGCGCGGATCGGCTTGATCCCCATCACTACGATTTCCTCGCAACCGAAGCTCGGCTCGCGAGCTTTTTCGCGATCGCGAAGGGAGACGCCCCGCTCGCCCACTGGTTCTTCCTTGGCCGCCCCATCACCAAGGCCGGGGGAAGGCTTTCTCTGCTCTCCTGGGGCGGCTCGATGTTCGAGTACCTCATGCCGTCACTCCTGCTTCGAAGCCATCCGGGAACGCTTCTCGCCCAGAGCGAGCGCGCGGCCGTGGAGGCCCAACGCCGTCGCGCAGAGAAGCTGGGGATTCCATGGGGGATGTCCGAGTCGGGGTTTGCCTCCTTCGGGCCGGACGGGCACTACGCCTACCGGGCCTTCGGGGTCCCAGAACTCGGTATCCATCGCGGCCTCTCGCGCGATCTCGTCGTGGCTCCCTATGCCACCGCCCTGGCGCTGCCGATCCACGCCAAGGCGTCCATCCAGAATCTGCGCGAGCTGGAGAGCCTGGGCCTCAGCGGTCTCTATGGTCTATTCGAGGCGGCGGACTTCACGCCCGAGCGGGTACCGGAGGGCCAGCGGTTCTCGCCGGTCCGCTCCTACATGGCCCATCATCAGGGAATGATCCTCGCGGCCATCGGGAACGCGTTGCACGGCGACGCGCTGGTGCGTCGGTTCCACGCAGACCGCCGGATTCGCGCGGTTGAACTCCTTCTTGATGAACGAATTCCGCGTGAGCTTCCCGAGGAACTCATTCGCACCGAGGAACGTCGGGAGCCCGCTCCGCGCCAACCGGTCGTGCCCGCGCCGGTGCCCTGGATCCCTGTTGGATCAGAAAGCTTTCCGCAGGTGCACGCGCTCGGTAACGGTCGCCTCTCCACCTGGATCTCCGAAGCGGGCGCCGGAGCATTGCGCTGGCACGATCATGCGCTCACCCGTTGGCTGCCCGATGCGACCCGGGACGACCACGGGCTCTGGATCTACATACGTGACGAGGAGAGCGGCGCCGTTTGGTCGGCGGGACGACAGCCGACGGGCGTC
>JAUYMQ010000168.1 GCA_030698575.1 Deltaproteobacteria bacterium | reverse complement strand
GGCGAGCTTTTTTATGTACGGGTCTGGAAACGGCTCTAGCAAGCCAAAAACGGCTCTAGCAAGCCAAAGGGGACCTTGTGACACCCCCCTCCATCGTTATGTGATGCGCTTCCCGCCGTTATGTGACGTGGTGGTGCTCGGTGGCCGGTAAAGGCCCGCTGCCCGACCCGGACGCGCTGCGCCGGAACAAGCCGACGATCCCGACCACGAAGCTCCCGGCCGGAGGGTACGACGGCGAAGTGCCGGACCCGGCCTACGGTCTGGGTGCCGAGGGCGAGTCATGGTGGCGCTGGGCCTGGTCTCTCCCGCAGGCGGCCGCGTGGGATGACGGCGCTGTCTACGCGGCCTCGCGGCGTGCCCAGCTGGAGGACGATCTTGCGGCGCTGGATCTCGACGGCGATCTGGACCTGGCTGACCTGCTCGCGGGCGCCGATGGTGAGGCGATCAAGCGGGTCGAGTACGCCCTCGCCACCCTGAAGAAGGCCGCCTGCGGGAAGCTCGCCGTCGAGAAAGAGATGCGCGAGCTGGATAAACGGCTGGGGCTTGACCCGAAGGCGCTCGCCGAGCTTCGCTGGACCATCGTGGAGTCTGAGGAGGACGAAAGTCGGGCCAGCGGGACTCCCACGGCGACAGTTCGCCATTTGCGACCGGTAGCTGCCGGTGCCGTCGCCTAAGAAGGGGTGGCGCGGCCCACGGGTCCCGGGCGAATACCCGACGCTCGGCTACCAAGTCGCCGACTGGATTGAGCAGCGTTGCGCAATCCCGGACGGCGACCGAGTCGGTGAGCCCTACCTCCTTACTGACGAGATGCTTCGGTTCCTGCTGGAGTTCTTCCGCCTCGACCCCAAGACAGGCGAGTTCTTCTACATCAGGGGCAGCCAGCTCACCCGCCCGCAGAAGTGGGGCAAGGGTCCGTTCGCCGCGGCCCTGGTCTGCGCCCACGCCGCCGGCCCGGTTCGCTTCAAGGAATGGGACGAGAACGGCGAGCCGGTCGGGTATCCCTGGCGCACCCCGCGCATCCAGATCACAGCCTCCTCCGAAACTCAGGCCGACAACGTCTGGAAGGCCCTGCTCCCGATGATCCGGCTGGGGCGCATCGGCCAAGTCATCGATGACGCCGGCGAGACGCGGGTCAAGCTCCCGGGCGGAGGCGAGATTACGCCGACCTCGGCCTCGGCTCGCTCCCGCCTCGGCGCCCCAATCATCTTCTTGCTTCAGGACGAGGTCCAGTCCTGGGTTACCAAGGCGCTTCGCGAAACGGCCGACAACCAACGGCGCAACATCGCCGGCATGGGTGGGCGGTGGATGGCCACTGGCAACGCCTGGGACCCGACCGAGAACTCCGTCGCCCAGTGGACCGCCGAGAACGAGCGCGACGGCGTCTACATAGATGACGTAGACCCGCCCGAAAGCCTTTCGATCCGCAGCAAGCCCGAGCGCCGTCGAGCACTGCGGATCGTCTACGGCGACTCCTACTCGGGGACGCGGGATGGCAAGAAGGGCGGCATCAAACCCTGGATCAACCTCGACCGGATAGATGCCGAGATCCTTGCGCTGCTCAAGCGCGACCCCGCGCAGGCGGAGCGCTACTTCCTCAACCGCAAGGAAGCCGCGGAGGCCAAGGCCTTCAACGGCGAAATCTGGGACGATCTCGCCAAGCCCGACTACCGAGTTGAGCCCGATTCCCTGATCGTCGTTGGCGTCGACGGAGCGCGGTTCATCGACGCTTTGGCGGTCGTCGGGACCGAGGTGTCCACCGGGCACCAGTTCACTCTCGGCGTCTGGGAGCGACCTAAAAACGCAGCCGAGGACTACGAACACCCGATGGATGAGGTCGACGGAGTCATGGTCGATGCCGACGCCCACTTCGAAATCTGGCGCATCTACATCGACCCTGGGTCCTCTAGCGGCAACATCTACCCGCTGATGGAGAAGTGGCAGGGGCGCTGGGGCGAGAAACGGGTTAAGCCCTTTGAGATGTACCGGCCGACCCAGACCGGGATCGCAGTCGCCAACTTCACCGACGCAATCGCCTCCGAAGCCCTGACCCACGATGGCAACGAGACCCTCGCCCGCCACATCAAGAACGCCGTTCGGTGGCCCATCAACCCGAAAGACGACGAAGGAAAACCCCTCCACGTCATCGGCAAGGACCGCCCCGACTCTCCCCGCAAGATCGACGGCGCAGCAGCCGCCGTCATCTCCTGGGAGGCGTGGGGAGATGCGATCGCCGCCAACGCCGCCACTCGGCCCTCGCGCGAGGTCAAGCACACCGACCTCCGCGCCGAGCACAGCCGCAGACCGGGGGAAGGCCCCGGTAAATGGGTAGCCGGCGAGTGGTCCACCGAGGATCGCCACATAGACGCAGAGGACCGAGGGCGCGGAGGTTCGGACTCCGCCAGGGACACGTAGAACGTAGAAAGGATCACGAGTGGCGCTTGACAACTTCGCCAACCGGCTCAGCACCATATTCCGCCGACGCTCCGATTCCACGGCGGAGCAGGCGTTCCTCAAGGCCGCCGCGGACATGGGCAGCGAGCGCCTTGCCTGCTACCAGCGGTTCGAGGATTACTACGGCGGCGAGCATAAGGTCCAGCTGAGCGCGCGCGCCCGAGAGTACCTTGAGGCTTCGGGCCTCCGGTTCGCCGAGAACTTCTGCGACGTGATCGTGGACAGCAAGGCAGACGCCCTAGCGGTGCGAGGCTTCGATTCCGACGACCAGGGGATGCGGGAGTTCGCTCGCGAACTGTGGCGCGAGAATCGCATGGATGCCACCCAGAAGCGGATACACCGCGGCGCGGTGAAGCTCGGCGACTACTTCGTGATAGTGGAGCCCCGCGAGGGCAAGCTGCCGAAGATCTGCCCCAACCACCCTGGCCAGGTCAAGGCGGTCTATGACTCTGACGAGATGCTGTACGCGTCGAAGCACTGGACCACCACCAGGCCCTCGGTTTCGAACCCCGACGGGGCTGCGATCCGCCGTCTGAACGTCTACTGGCCGGCCGAGATAGAAAAGTGGTATGCGCCCTATGAGGATGGCGCCTGGCTCCCCTACGTGGCAGAGGGAGACGAGGGCAACGTCATTTTCTGGACGATGGATGGGACGCCCGGCGGCGAGCCGATCGGCATCCCCGTAGTCCACTTCGCGGACCGGCCCAACCCCCACCACGGCTGCTCAAAGCTGCGCGGGGTCATCCCCCAGCAGGACGCGTTGAACAAGTCCCTGGTCGATCTGTTCTGGGTGATGGATGCCCAGGGGTGGCCACAGCAGTGGATGACCGGCGTCGGCGCCGGAGGTCAGGTCAAGCGTCATCCGGGTTCGCTCTGGGAAATCGAGAGCGATACCGCCAAAGTGGGCCAGCTCGCCGCGGCGGACCCGACCAAAGTGGTCGAGGCCATCGAGTCCCAGATCAAGCGTATGGCCTCACGCTCCAACACCCCGCTCCACCAGATGCTCGCGGGCGGGCAACTGCCGAGCGGCGAGACCCTGAAGACATCGGAGAGCGGCTATGTCCGAGAGGGGCGCGACTCTCAGACCGAGATGGGCAACCGCTACGAGGACGTGGTACTGATCGCAGCGCGGGTCACGAACGCCTTCGACAACTCTCGGGCCGTGAGCGAAGATGCCTCCCTCGACACGCGCTGGGAGGATGTCGAGACCCGCAACGAGGTCGATGAGGCCAATGTCGCGGTCCTCAAGCAGACGCTCGGCGTCTCCACGGACACCCTGCTCGCCGAGCTGGGTTACGACCCCGAGAAAGAGCGGGAGCAGCGTGAGAGCGAGATCCCCGCCGTCGCCGACGAACTCCTGGAGCGCGCCCAGCAGATGCAGCAGGCACCGACGCGCTCCGAGGAGGCCGGAGGCGGCGAGCAGCCGGCGCAGAAACCGCGCAACCGGGTCGCCAAATGAGCGTCCCGGCCATCGGCGACTGCTGACGGCTGGCCATGCCGGCCAATCGCCTCAGCTTCGCCCTCACCGATAGCTACCGCGAGCGCCTGAACTCGATTCACGGTGCGGTCGCCGGGCTCGCCCGAGTCAACTGGACCCGCCTCGACCCCGCCGACCTCGACGGTTCCTATTTCGCCTGGAGGGTCGTGACCCTGGCCACCCTCAGTGCGGCCCAGGGGCAGGCTGCGGTGGCGTCCGCGGGCTACGGCAGCGCATTCCTGACTGCGGAGCTAGGCGAGCAGGCGACAGCTCTCAAGTCGCCCCTCAGCGCCTACGTCGGGCGTTCTCGGGACGGCAGGACGTTGACCGACGCTCTCGCTTCCCCACTGATCGCCGTGAAGGCCGCGTTGAAACAGGGCCAGGGGATGCAGCGGGCGCTGCGCGCAGGCCAGAACCGCGCTCTGCGGATTCTCTGGTTGGAGATCGACCACGCTGCCACGGATTCGCTGTTGCGGTCGGTCGACGCCGATGATCGCTTCGAGGGCTGGCAGCGAGCAGTACGTGGTACGTGTGGCGCGTGCCTCGGGGCTGCGACGGGGCCGAGCGGGGGGTTGCTTTTCCCGAAACACGAAAACTGCCAGTGCGTCGTGGAACCCCGCGTCCGTGGCGTCCGCGACCGCTTCCCACGCCCCACGGGGGCCGCCCTGTTCGCCGCGATGAGCCAGCAGGAACAAGACGCGGCGGTCGGCCCCGAGGCCGCCGAGCTGGTTCGCTCCGGCGCGATCTCACTCCGAGAATTGATCGGCACTTCTCCGCAGGCTCAGGGCGATGACTGTATCACCCAGAAGACGCTGAAGGCCCTGCGCTAGCGGCCTCGATCTTATCCCGTTCACTACTCCGCCAAGGCGCGGACGAAAGGAGGGCACAAGGTGCCTCCCGAGAAAACCGACACTGAGAAAGCTGAGGTGGCGAAAGCCGCCGAGGCCGACGTGGTGGAGAAGACTCCCGAGAAAAAAGAGCCCGATCCCGCGGACAAGGAGTTCGACAAGGACCGGGCGCTGGCCACAATTCGCACTCAGCGAGAGGCTGAGAACAAGCTCAAGGCGGAAGTCCGCGAGCTACGCGATGTGAAGGCCGAGTTCGACAAGATCAAGGAAAAGGACCTCTCCGAGAAAGAGCGGCTTGAGAAGCGCGTCTCTGAGATGGAGGGGAAGGTCACGGCAGCAGACGACGAGCTGAAGGAGGCTCGGCTGTTGCGAGCGGTCACCCGCGCCAAGGTCAGTGTGGTTGACTCCGATGCCGCGGTCACCTTTCTCAAGGATCGAATCGAGTATGAGGGCGGGAAGCCCAAAGGCGTCGAGGACGCGCTGAAGGCCCTCCTGGAGGAGAAGCCGTACCTGAAGGGCAAGCCCTCCGCGCCGAGCGTGGACGGCGGGTCCGGGGGCGAGCAGGCAAGAGCCTCGCTCACGGCCGAGCAAGCGCAGATGGCGCAGATGTTCGGGATGAAGCCCGAGGAATACGCGGCTTGGACAAACAAGTCCGATATTCCTGACGTAAGTAAACCTAAGGAGTAACCGCACTGCGGTTTTGCCACCGGCTCCCCGAGAAGTAAAGGAGAGCCAATTATGGCCGGATTCTCATTCCGGTATCGCCTGTCTGGCGGTGCGCCGACGATAGAGGACCTGACCTTCAAAGACACCGAGACCCTGACCAAGGGCGACATGGCGAATCTGGAGACGGGCGAGGTTGACCTCGCTGCCTCTGAAGACGCCAATCTGCTCGGTGTTTGCCTGGAGACGGTCGTAGGGACCGACTCCACCACGAAGATTCAGGTCATCACGGACGCCGATGCTGTGTACGCGGTCAGCGATGAAAGCGCCCGCGTGAAGGGGGCGACTCTGGACATCGCCGGTACTACCGGGGAACAGAAAATCGCGACCTCCAGTAAAAAAGAGTTTGTCGTGGTTGCGGCCTCGTCGGCTACCGAGCCGACCCTGGTCCGCTTCAACGTCGGCAAGCACCACAACAACGTGGCTCAGTAAAGGGGTGATGAGCAATGGCTATGATCTCTGAGAACTGGGCAGAGCTGCTGGAGCCGGGACTGAGGAAGGTTTTCCATCTTCAGCTCTCGAACATCGAGCAGCTCTACAAGCGCACTCAGATTTTCGGTGTGCAGTCTTCTCGCATGAACAAGGAGACGCACCTGGGGGTCGGGTCGCTTGGCACGGACCACTTCAATTTTGAGGAGTCGGGACGTGTGCAGTATGGCGAGTTCGACAAGAACTACAAGACGGAATTCGAGCACCATGAGTTCGCTGGCGGTGTGCAGGTCCGTCGCAAGCTGATCGATGACAATCTCTATCCCGGAGCGGGTATCCCCCGCGACGTGACGGGGAGGGTCGAGAAGCTGGCCCTCGCGCTCGGCCAGAAGCGTGAGAAGTCGGCCGCGAACGTGTTCATCGACGCGTTCAACGCCGAAACCGCCGACGCGTTCGATGACGAGGGATTCAACCGCGTGGGCGCGGATGATGTGGCGCTTTGCTCCACTGCCCACCCGCTCTCGCCGTCGAACACCGGTACCACCCAGGAAAACGAGGGCACTAATGCTCTCGCCGTTTCGGGGGTCCGCACCACCATCCAGAACATGCGGGCATTCACCGATGACAAGGAGGAGATCGTCGTCGTCAACCCGAACACTCTCCTGGTTCCCCCGGAGCTGGAGTGGACTGCGCTGGAGATAATCAACTCCACGCTCGATCCCGAGTCGGGTGAGAACGCGATCAACCCGCTGAAAGGCAGGTTGAACGTGGTCATCTGGGATTTCCTCACGGATTCCAACGCCTGGTTCATGCTCGACTCGGCGCGGGCGAAGTCGTCCCTCGTCTGGTATGACCGTATAGCTCCCGAGTTCGGTGCAGTCAAGGACTTCGACACCGAGATCGGGAAGTTCAAGGTCTACACCCGGTGGAGCCGGTACTGGGATGATTGGCGCTGGCTTTACGGGAATGATCCTAGTTGATTGACTAATTAGGATTTAGCCCGACACGCCAATTCGGTACAGGAGGAAGTAGATGGCTACCTATTACCCCCACGGGGTGAACGTAGATAAAGGCGAGCTACAGATTGGGGGGACGGCTGTTTCTGCTACGGCAGCCGCCCTCAATGTTCTTTCGGGCGATCTGTCCGAATCGGAGCTTGCCTACCTGGACGCAGTAAGCCCTGGCACGGTCACCGCCGAAAAGGCGGTTGTGGTGGATGAAAACAAAACGATTGATACCCTGACCGTCACCGACGGCACGGTTACGACGTTGGATTCAACCACCGCGACCATCGCAACGGCGGATGTCGTCACGTTCGGCGGCACGACCATTACGGCCGGGACGCTGATCGTAGACGGTGAGACGATCACTAATCCGCTGGAGTCCGACACGGCCGGTAAGGCCGTGGCTGCCGTCGGCGGCACGGCGATTACCGGGGCAGGTACGGTCGCCTCGGGGCTGACCACGGTGGATCAGGTCGTAGCGAGCCTTGCCAACGTCGGCACGGCCGAAGGTGACCCGTTCATCGTCACCGCCGTGCCAGAAGAAGGCGACATGATCGTCAATGTCTACCAAGACGACGGCACAGATGCGAGCAACGCCGGCACGGTTCATTTGATCGCCTATGGCGACGCCTGATACGGGCATCGCCGAGCCGGTTGCCAAGGGCGACCTCGCACGCGAGTACGAGCGTCGCTGGCCGGGCACGGGAATCCCCGACGCCCAGAAACAGGAGCGGATGGAGCGGCGGCTGTTCTACGGAGAGCAGTCGTCGCTTCGCCGCACTGGCCGAACCCGAGGAATTGTGATCCCCGAGCTGCCGTGGGAAAGGAAAGAGAATGAGCGTCAGACGTGAGGTAATCAGCATCACCGGTCCTGCCGGCACGGCCGTTTCTGTGCCCGTTTCTGGCGAGATCTTGGAGGTCCGCTACGACGGCACCGATTTGAATGCGGCAACCGCAACTGCCGATTACACCCTGACTCGTGTCGGAGCCGGGGGTACAATCCTTGCCCTCACCGATCAGGAAGGCCCCTGGCAGTATGCGCCGCGGGAGGAAGTCCACACCACCGCCGGGGCCGGGGGCACGGCCATCGGCCCCATCCCCGTGGAGGGACACCTTCAGCTCGTCATCGCTCAGGGCGGCACGGCGACAGACGACGTGTCGGTTTTCTACCGGGCCTGAGCCATGTCCTTCACCTATGACGGGACGCTCGGAACGGACTTCGAAAAGGTCCGGTTGGAGATCGGGGACACCGATTCTGCGGCGGAGCTGTTCTCCGACACCGAGATCGAACACAAGATTGACGATTCCGCGAATCTAGTAGTCGCCGCGGCGACGCTGTGCGACATTCTCGCCCGCCGCTTTGCCCGCGCCTATGACTTCGAGACTGACGGGCAGAGTTTCAAGCGCTCACAGATGTCCAAGCAGTACGCGCAGCTCGCGCGGGACCTGCGCCAGCGCTCGGTCGAGGGCTTTGTCACCCTCGCGACCACCCGTGTCGATGGGTACTCTGACGACGTGGACTACCAGGATGTGGACACGGGGAGCAGCGGGCGCGTCCGAATTGGGTACGTAGAGCCCGACCTGCCCGATTGATCTTCCGCAGTTTGACGCGTCGCTGCGAAACGTGGCCTGTTCCTCCCACGGTGGCGGGGGGAACGGGCTGCGCCTTCAGTCACCGAGCCACCGCCACCGGAAGGAAGTGCCGCCTATGGTTGATAAGCCAAGGGTGCTGTTTCATACAAATTCTCCCTGGGCAGGGACGGGATACGGGCAGCAGTGTGGTCTGTTTGCGCCACGTCTCGCCGAGCATTTCGACCTCGCCATATCCGCTTTCTACGGCTTGGAGGGGGGGCGCCTCGGGTTCGGTGACATCACCATTTTCCCCGGCCTCAGCTCCACCTACGGGAACGAGGTCATCGAGGCCC
>JAUYMQ010000167.1 GCA_030698575.1 Deltaproteobacteria bacterium | reverse complement strand
GATTCGTTGTATGCGCTTGCAAGTTCAGAGAGATTCCTTGAAAGGTCGAAGATATCCTCGCTTACCGTGATGAACCGCTCTACTGGGGTCTCCTGAAAGCCGCCACCGGTCTTCGCCTGGATGATGAAGAGATCCAGCGCGATGTTTTTCTTGAGATGGCTGTAGTCTAGGTCTTCTTGGACGAGCTCACCGTTTACCAACAGATAGATCCCGTCGATTCCCCCATCCCTGCCACCGCCTACCAAACCCGATTCGATCTCATCATACGAGAGGTCGAAGTTCTTGAGGATCTGTTCGGCCGAGAAGAGCTCGAAGAAGTCACTGGCGGCAGCCGTAGGGTCGACCTCCGCTTGGCGCTGCTTCAGCACCTCATCGAGAATGATCCGATCATTGGAAGCCATCTTGGTCTCCGCTCAGGTCCGCCCAACGCTTTGCCGCTCAGCCGCGGCCGAAAACCGTCGGCTGCAGCGGCTTGTTAGACACCCTTTCGATCTCGTTCTCCACGAATCGGGTACTCCTGCACGATCGCCGAGCACTGCCGGATGATGCCCGGCAGGTAGCTCTGGTCAACCTCGAACTCGAACCGGTGCTTCTGCGCGAGGTGGTCCGGTGTGATTTCCACCTGCGCGCGGACGTGGCCAAGACGGTCGGCTTCCTCGAGCGAAAGCTGAAGCTCGGGCTCGATTGGATCCAAGGCTGCCGACTTTGTGTCCCCACTGAGCATCGCGGCGCACTTATCGCCGAACCCGGCGACGTCCGTGACCGTGAGAATCGCGCCCTGGGCCCAGACACTTGCACCCGATGCGCCGCAGTGGGCCGTGACGCGGAGCCAGTTGCCGTCGTCGTAATCCTCGGCATCGGGGAACTGGCGCCCGTGCACCCAGAGTTGGAAGCCAGCGACCTTCAGGTCGGGCTCTCCGAGGTCTTCGGGCGTCAGTTTCTGGCTCATGGCCTCTGTGCGTCTAACGCATGGGCGGCAAGCTGCGGGCCGCGGAGCGGACCGTCAGCTTCGCCGGCGGGTTAGGCAGCGCTTCTACGCTACTGCATGCGCGCATTGAGCAAACTCGTAAACGTTGAGCGATGCCTTCCATTTTTTACCCAGAAGCTCCCCGTAGAGATGGACAACGGGGTTCAGGGGAGATTCATTCGGTTTCTCGGCATCCGTGACATCTGGGTTGATAAAATCAGCGTGCAAAATCTTGCTACACGCATCGCGGAAAGACAAAGGTTTCGACTTCCCCGGCTTTGACCGATCGGGAACCAGCGTGCCGACGGAAGCCCCGTGCTTAGCCAGGCCGTCCTCGGCTGATAAAGGGCTCGCGTCGATCTGGTTACGCAAAATCGCAGCGAGGCTCACCAGCAAACGACAGGCTTCTGGGAACTCATAGTGTCGCTTCAGCCAGCCCCAGTCGAAGTTCTCCGTTGATGCAACCAGCGGCGCAGCGCCGAAGATCGCCACGAGCCGGTATATTTCCAGATCGAGATAAGTGGACTCGATGGGGTAGCCTACGGTCCAGACGCCTCTTCGGTCATATTCCGTCATCGATTCTCGTGCGCTGCTTAACAAGAATTAGGCAGATCTAGGTTAAGTGAAATAGACCGATCTGCGTAGTTGTGTCGCCCTGCGGGGACCGGTCGGGGTATGGCAACGGTTACCCATGGGGCTCGGTGAAAACCCTTAATCCCTTTGCGCTTTTCCCACGCCTCAGATCGCAGCCCCGTGATACGCCGCGTGGGCTTGCAGTATAGATCTCGGGTTAAGCTGCGCGAAGCAAAAAGGAGACTTTCCGTTCTGCAACGTTACGCCTCGGGGCTCGACCCCCGGCCGACGCGGTCCGCCAAACCGTACACGTTCATTCCCCGCCCGCGCAGGAAGCCCACGAGCGTCATACGGATCTCGACGGCCAGCTCGACGGCCAGCGAGGTGGGTGCCGAAACGGCGGCCACCACCGGGACGCGGGCGGCGAGTGCCTTCTGGACGATCTCGAAGCTGATGCGTCCCAAAACGAGCAGCACATGTCCCGCGAGCGGCAGCCGCCCCTCGCGCAGCGCCCAGCCGATGACCTTGTCCACGGCATTGTGCCGCCCGACGTCTTCCCGGGCCACGAGGAGCGCGCCCTCCGCGTCGAAGAGTCCCGCGGCGTGGAGCCCGCCCGTTTCGGAAAAAATGGCCTGCGCCTCGCGGAGCCGTCCGGGAAGGCCGTAAAAATAGTCCGCACGAAAGACACTCTCGTCATCGAGGGGCGGCGCCAGGCGCATCGCGCTCTCGATCGACGCCTTGCCGCAGATCCCACAGCTCGAGCTGGTGAACAGGTTGCGCCTGAGCGCCTCCATGTCGAACTCAACGCCCGGGCGGAGCGTCACGCGCAGCACGTTGTCCTCGGCCTCGGGGCGCGTCACGATGCTGCAGTGCCGCACCGAGGCCACATCTCCCATCGCGCCCACGACCGACTCGGTGAGGAGAAATCCGAGCGCCAGCTCCTCGTCGTGGCCCGGCGTGCGCATGACAACGGCGACGGGCGAGGCGCCTATCTGGATCTCGAGCGGCTCCTCGCGCGCGACGCTATCGTCGGCCGACACGGGCCGGTGGAACGTGAAGCGCGATACCGGGACGCGCTCAGCGGCCTCCCCGGAGCCGGTGGATCCGGCCGGATCGCCTGCTGGAAGCTTCGAGGGTTTCATGGGCACCAGCATCCTTCATCGGTGGTGGAATGACAATACGCGGGCTCACTTCCGCCGGCCCGCCGAACAGGCTTGCTTCATTCATTGAGACGACAGGAGCGCGGGCCGTGTTAGGATTGGCTCCCCATTGGCCGATAATACTCCCTGGGAGTCCCGGCAGGGGGGCGAGCGGAGGTTTCCATGCAGAACGACCCGGACGGAGCGGCGGCCTCGCCCCGGATTGCGATCGTTCTCTCGGGCGGCGGCGCGCGGGGCGCCTACGAGGCGGGCGTGCTCTCCTATCTCCTCGACGAAATTCCGAAGCGGCTGGGCCGCCCGCTGCCAATCTCCATCCTGACCGGCACCAGCGTCGGCGCCATCCACGCCTGCTACACGGCGGGGGGAATCGACGAGCCCGACGCCGGCGCGCGCCTCATCAAGATCTGGGAATCTCTTACGCTCGAAAACGCCTTCGACATCGGCATCGACGATGTCTTCAAGATCCCGCTCAAGCTGCTCGGTCTTTTCGGCGGAGGCATGCTGAAGTCCGCCGGAGCGCGGAAGCCCGATCGCATCGCCGGCCTGCTCGACACGCGGGGCCTCGAATCGGTCGTGATCGGGGCGGTCAGCTGGCGCCGGTTGAGGGATAACGTCGACTCGGGGCGAATTTCAGCGGTGGCCGTCGCCGCCACGGAAATCGCCACCGGCCGCACGGTGGTCTTCATCGACACCCCCAGCGGGAAGGTGGATCAGTGGGCGCGAGACCGTTTCGTCATCGCAAGGGCGGCCAAACTGAAGCCCGCCCACGCCCTGGCGTCGGCGGCGCTGCCGCTGGTCTTTCCCGCGGTCCGTGTAAAAGAGACTTACTACTGCGACGGCGGGCTCAGGCTGAACACGCCGCTCGCGCCTGCGCTCCGCCTGGGGGCCGACCGCGTGTTCATCGTCGGGCTTCGCAGCCAGCTTCGCCCGAGCGAGGAGGAGCGCATGACGACCAGGCGCGAGACGGCCTACACCAGCGCGACCTATCTTGCCGGAAAGGCGCTGAACGCGCTCATGCTCGACCGGGTTGAATACGATCTGGATCAGATGCGGCTGTTCAATGCGATTCTCGAGGACGGCATGAAGGCCTACGGGCCGGAGTTCATAACGCGGATCAACGAAACGATTGTCGCTCACCGGGCGACCCCTTACCGGGTGGTGCGTGACCTGTTCCTGCGTCCCTCGGAGGATCTCGGCAAGATTGCCGCCGAGTGCCTGGCGCATAAGCCGCGCGGCTCCGGCGTCAAGGGCTGGCTCAGCCGCCGCATGGCGCAGTTCGCGGCGAAGGGGACCAAGGAAGAGGCCGATCTCCTTTCCTATCTGTTCTTCGACCGTTGCTACACCGAACATCTCGTTGAACTTGGACGAAAAGACGCACAGGAGTCTGTGGACGAACTGGTCTCGTTCTTTTCCTGAGGACGGAGTACGGCATGGAGAGAAAACGGCTCATCCTCGGCACCCGCTCGACAGCGCCATTCACCTTTCTGCTGGTCTCGCTGGTTCTTCTGCTCCTGGTCCACCCGCTTTTTCGCGGATGGCGCCATGGCGTGCTCATTTTCCAGTTGTTCTTCTCGCTGACTTTGCTCTCGGGCATACTTTCGATCGGGCGCGATCGGATCGTTCTCAGCATCGGACTC
>JAUYMQ010000166.1 GCA_030698575.1 Deltaproteobacteria bacterium | reverse complement strand
TTCTCCTTCTTGGCCGGGAGCCCCACGGTGATTCTGACGCAGCTTCCGATCTTCTCCTGCGGGTTTGTCAGAGTACGGGGCCAGCCGACCGCTTTTCCACAGCCGGTAAGTGCCTTCTTCTTCGTCAACGCCTCTAACTTCTGAACTGTGACTCCTCCGCTCTCGATGAACAGTCGCGCTACTTCAGGAGAGATAGTTCCGTGCGACACCGCCACGACAGCGCGTACCAGGGAGGTCGGAGCGGCCACGTAGGTGTATCGACGAGGGGAGAACGCTTGAAAATACTGATGGAGTTTAGCGCGGCTCGGGGATGTGCCGGATCGATCGAGGCGGAAGAAGGTGCGGTTGCCCGCTTCGTCCGTCTGGAAGTAATCGACGGATGGATCCGGCTCGGGAACCGGAAGCGTCGTGGTCCTCGCCACCCGTCGCTTACCCGATTTGGGGTCATACGATTTCCGCTGGAAAGCGAGCTTTGCGTACGCTCCTCGAATCTCGGGCGTGACCTGCTGACCGTGACGAGAATCCAGCAGGGGGCGATAGACCTGGTCGAAGAACACATCGAACTTGGCGCTCTTCCGGGTCAGTTCCTCGACTTCGACGGTAGCCCCGTGAGGCACGAGCGTGTGGGCACTTACCACAATGCCCGGACCCCGAGCATCCTGGAGAACCAGATGTCCGCCAGGTCCGTCGGTAACGCCGTATACTCGGACCTTCCCTTCCGAGATGCGCTTTGCGATGTTCTTTGCCGGGGACAGCTTGGCGGTGAGGCTTGCGATCTCCTGGTCAATCGCTACCAGTCCCGGGAAGTCTCCCTTACCCTCTCTAAGGGCACGGATTTCCTTCTCCGCTAGCCGCCGTTGGACTTCGCGTTGCGCTCGTTGGAAGACCTCTCGAGTCCTTGCTTGAATCTCAGGTTTCGACATCTCCACCAGGCGCGTGACGAGCGTGCTACGGACCTTTGCTGGCCAGTTCTTGGCCTTTCCAAGATCTTCAATATCCACTCCGGCTTCTGCGGCCTTTCGGGCCAGAGAGGCGGGAGGCAGCTTGGAGAGGGCATCTCGATGCTGGGCAAGGCGTAGATCGAACATCTCAGGCAGAGAGGGCGCTCGTCCTAGCTGGTCTTCAAGCAGTTTGGAGTCTCGGGCGAACATCTTGGAGACCATGACAGGCAGAGGGGTCGGGGCTTCTCCAGCGAGCGTTTTTTCTGATTGAGCTAGCTGGCCCAAGATCTCAAGGCGTAGCCCTTTGCGTTGCTCCAGGCTGGCCTCAAGCGTCGTGATATCCGAAGGAGATAGCTGATACGCCTCCTGAAGAAGGGTGTTGATCAAAGGCTCATGACGACCGCGGGTTCCGAGAGGTCGAACCTTGTACGAGCGAACTTCCGTCAACTTCCAGGTCTTTCCTGCCTTGACGGCCGCGGCCTCGACGCTGGACCATTTGATCCACTCGGGGTTGTACCTTCGCTGATCGCTCACGATGAGGTAGTAGGCCGTGCCGTCGATGGGGTTACCGCAGTAGGTGGAGCCGTCGCTGGACACCCGAGGGGGGTCCTCTTGGGTGTAGAGAGCGGCCCCTTCCCGAAGCTTGCTCTGAATATCTGAGATCGTCTCAATCCCAGAAACGTATTGACGAGCAGAGACGCCGGCCGCGCGAGCCGCCGAAGCCTTCTGCTCTTTCAGTTCCCAAGCACGCTCCGCTCTCTTAGCATCCAAAGCGAGACGTTTTTCTTCGGCTTTTCGCTTAGCGGATTGAGGCGTAGATGTTTTTGGCACCGCCACCGCAGCGCGGGAGGCAGCCGGGCGCTTCTGTTGAAGGAGTTCCCACAGGAGGGCACGGGCTCCGCCCGGTACCCCGCCCTGTTGATACCGAGAAAGCTGTTCCTGACGAACTGCCGCGTCGGGCCACTTCTCTTCAGCGAGCGTCTGGAGGGCTGACTCTTCCTTCTTGGTCAGCGGCGCTCGTTGCGAGGCAGTCTGCGTATACCATTCCTCGAACTCCGACGCCTCTCGAACACGCTGCTTCCGAGCCGCTTTCGTCTTGCGCAGCGTCGCGGAATCTTCGTCTTCCGAGGCGTTTCGGCGAGCGCGACGAGGAGGCGCGGAAGGGTTTGTTTTCGCGAGGGGTGATTTCGCTGGGAAAACACTTCCGACAGGAGCGCGTCGGATGAACGACTCGCCGTCCATCCGAAGATCGATCATCCCAGGCGTTACAAGGCGGGCTTCTGCGACGAAGCCGAGCTTACCCTGGTAGTTGATGCGATCGCCCTTCGTCACTCGATGGCCTCACTGCGCGGCGGAGATGTTGAAGAGGATGCTGTTGAGTCCTGTTGGAGCGGCCGGCGGAGGGGCGCCGATCAACGGGACGACGATGTTGACTGAGATCCACTCAGATGCGCAGTTCATCTGCAGGTCCACGGGGACGCCGATGGGAAGAAGCAGCGGCGCCGTAGCTGCACGACCGTTGATGAACGGCTGCCAGGTAATGCCGACCTGGGCCGCGAACGCGCCTAGAACACTGTCCGTGAAGGTGGTCTGCAGGAGCAGTGACCAACAGAGGCGGGGGAGATTGGTCGAGGGAACCGCCACGCGAAAGTTCATGATCGGCTCGAGCACACCGAGCGCGTTGCCAGGTCCCGCAATGGCGCCGTCTCGAAGAACAAGCTGCCCCTCCGAGACGTTGCTGGCGCTCGCGACGAGAAGCCCTCCGGTGACCGGATTGCGTACGGTAGGCATTTAGTACATCCCCGCCTGCAAGAAGGTCGGCATCGGGGCAATGGTCGAGGTAGCCGGGACCGTATTGTTGTTCAAAGAGGGCCGGAACTGCCAGAAGTTGATGACCACCTTCCAGTAGCGAATCGGATGTCCGATTCCGGCGCCGGATGCCGTTCCCGGGGGGCTAAAAATGGCCTCGGAGGCGCCTAGTTGCAAGAAAGGGGTGGTCGGGAACAGTGTCGAGCTAATGTTGGTCCAAGGGCCTGCACCTACCGCCACATTCGCAAAAGCCGGGAGCTGCTGTCCCCGATCCAAGGAGTTTGGGTTGTACTCCTCGCGACTCCAGGCGAACAGTTGATCCGATCGCAAGAAGGTCGGAAGACCCGGTGCAGCGACCAGCACGATCGGAAAGGTGAAGATGGTTGACGGGTCCGGGTCCGCGGTAGCTCCAACATGGACGTAGAGGCGCGCTCCGCGATCCCAGATGGGCACACCCGCCGCCGGCTGACCATCCACCGACTTCAGGTCCGGGCGTAGATCGAAGAATGGAGATTCCCAGGTGTAGGTGTAGAGATTGCCGCTGGGAAAGCCCGCCTGAGCAAGCTCCGCGATCGTTGGAGGGAACGGTGCGACGCCGACGTTTCGCTGCACGGTCGGGTCTTGCGGAACCGCGATGTTCGTCCACGGAATCCGCTGCTTGTTCTGAATGCAGCTGTCTTGCGA